>SEDW01000067.1 GCA_004193325.1 Pseudomonadota bacterium
AAGATGTCTCTGTGATACGAATGCGTTTCCCGCTAAGGATTTGATCGTTGCGCGAGCGATTGAGAAATTTGGTCTGACGGCTGAATTTCTTGAGCCCTGGCGTGCGTATTTAGCTTTGGTGATTTGGAAGTCCCAGGCGCATTTGCTCACAAAGAAAGGCAAGAAGAGAGATGGGTGACAGTAAGGTTTATTTTCGTCTTTATAATAGTCCGGTTGGCGTTATTTATATCTATGCGACCGACGAGAAATTGATTGCTCTCACCTTTGAGCGAAATGATGGGGAAGTTGTTGAGAGACTTGGTATCAAGGAAAAGACGTCTGACCACAGCCCGATTGCAGAAGCGACAGTAAAGCAGCTCAAAGAATACTTTGCCGGCAAGAGGAAAGTCTTTCAAATTCCGATGCGGCTTGAGGGGACGTTCTTTCAAATCATGGCCTGGGAATATTTGAAAAAAGTGCCTTCGGGACTGGTATTGAGCTACAGCGAGCAGGCTCGGAATATGCTGAGGCCGAATGCGACAAGGGCTGTTGGGGCAGCGAATGCTAAAAATCCAATTAGTATCATTATTCCTTGTCATCGGGTTATTGGGGCAGACGGCACGATCACTGGGTATTCGGGCGGTACTTGGGTGAAGCGGAAGCTACTTGAAATTGAGGGCTATCGCTTTTCTCCGAAGACTATACTTCGCGATGAGATGAGAGAGGCTCGAAAGAAGGAGAGAAATGTCGATATCTTCGCGAATGCAGAAGCTCGATTGGACTAAGATCTCAGAAGATCTTATGGGTCGCGGTTTTGCGGTGACGGATAGGTTGTTGCTTGATGATGAGATGGAATCTCTGAAGGCTGGATACGGGCAGGACGATTTGTATCGTAAGACGATTGTGATGCAGCGGTTTAGTATGGGTCGGGGAGAGTATAAGTATTTTCGTTATCCGTTGCCGGATGTTGTGCAGGAGTTGAGGGAGAGGTTCTACGAGAAGCTCGCTCCACTTGCTAATGAGTGGTGCAGCCGTCTGGCTTTAGATATTCATTATCCTTTGCTGCATAAAGATTTTCTTGCAGAATGTGCGGTTGCTGGACAAGAGGTGCCCACACCGTTGATCCTTCACTACGGTAAAGGCGATTACAATTGCCTTCATCAAGATCTCTATGGAAAAGTTTGGTTCCCATTTCAGGTGATATTCGGTCTATCGGACGAATCGGATTATCAAGGTGGAGAGCTCGTTCTAACCAAGCAGAGGCCACGTCTTCAAAGTATTCCTTACGTCCTGAGGATACCGAAAGGCTCGGCTCTCGTGACGACTACAAATTTTCATGCTGAGAAGGGTGTGCGAGGATTTTATCGGGCACCTATGAAACACGGCGTTGCCGAAGTTACCTCAGGAGAAAGATACACTCTTGGTCTAATCTTTCACGATTCTCAGTAAGCTTAAGGCACTTTTTAAAATTTATATAAATTCCTTCAACTTTGAACCCATCAGAACTACAATTATGTCTGGATAGTTATTGATGCACCGAGTTCAAAGGAGACGCACATTGTCGTCGATATTGCCTAATAATGTATTTGCTGTAGTCTTGGCTGGCGGTAGTGGAACTAGGTTTTGGCCTAAGTCCCGACACAAACGCCCGAAGCAGCTTTGCCAAATAGGCGACAACGACTACACAATGATCGAGCTGACTCTTCGCCGACTCGATGACCTTGTACCTGTCGAGCGCCGAATCATTGTGACGCATGTGGATCAGTTGCAAGAAACTCGTTCGATTACCTCAAAGCTTTGTGGTCATTATCTTGCTGAGCCTTCCGCTAAGAACACGGCAAATGCCCTCGCTCTTGTTGCTCTCGAAGTCGAAAAATTAGCGGCCGCTCAGGGAATCGAAAATCCCATTATCCTATCTCTTCATGCCGATGCTCTCATCAAACGCCTCGATGTGTTTGCTGAAACCATAAGTTCCATGATTGCGTCTGCTGAAAAAGGCAACCTTACCCTTTTAGGTATCACGCCTGAGTATCCAGAGACTGCTTATGGCTATATTGAAAAGGGTGCGATCCTTAAGGGACTCGACTTCACCTACAAAGTAGACAGTTTCCGCGAGAAGCCAGATGCAGCGCTAGCAAGCAGCTACATTGAAACGCAGCGATTTTTATGGAATTCAGGCATTTTTGCTTGGCAGGTATCTACGATTCTCAGTGAACTGAAAATGTATGTCCCTTCTTCAATCGAGATTCTGACTCAAGCTCTGGGGACGAAGACGAGTTTCAATGAGCTTCCTTTTTCAGAATTCTCCGCTGCTTACAATAGCCTCCAGTCCATTGCCATCGATCCTGCAGTGCTTGAGAAAAGCGATCGAGTCTCAGTCGTCGAAGCTGATATTGGCTGGAAAGACGTGGGTAGTTGGGATGCTCTGTCGCAATGCTTTAATACTGACGACAACGGCAACCTCTTCTATGGCGATGTTATTAGCATCGATTCAAGTGGAATGACCGTCGACAGCGACGCGAAGATGGTAGCCTGTATCGGCGTGAAAGACCTCGTCGTGGTTTGTTCGGAAGGCGCTGTGTTGGTTTGTCCGCGTGAACGTGCACAGGATGTGAAGTACATTGTCGAGCAGTTGAAAAAACGCGGCAGCATCGAGCTTTACTAATCTAATAATTAATTTTCATCTAAAGGCGTTTCCACATTGGGGACGCCTTTTTGATTTCCTCCCGCCATTTCTCTGCCAAATAAGTGTATGTCAAATTCTGCCTCCTTTATTCAAATACTCTCATCCAAATTTTCTCTCAGCCTTCTGCAATATGCCCTCAATCGTCGTTACCTATCTCCATAGGAAACGAACGGCATGCGTCGTGAATATGCTCATTCAGCTCGGTGCGTGACTTGATTGCAACGCATAAACCGGAGAATTCATATGTATTAGTAAAGTTTACACACTGTGTGAATGGTGCAGCACATGATCTGTTAGGACCTATGTAACTTCGCTAATACTCAACAACAAAGGGTTTCAAATTGAAAAAATTGCTCTTCTCCTTTCTCCTCCTCTGCGAAACTGCTAGCGCGGGGGTCAACTGCGGATCTCAGGGCAGTAAGTTCAATAACGCCATTCCTGATTCTATGAACGCCGGATTGCTTTGTACCGTCGCTAGCGGGCACATCGGAGTTGAGTCCTCGAGTAAGAGTGCTGATTTCGCCAAATACTGTAGCGTCCATGACCGCTGCTATTGGACCTTGGGAAGTGATCGCGGATCCTGCGATAACGAATTCAAGCAAAAACTCACCGAAGAATGCCACCGGACTTATAACACCGCGATTGATGTCTTAGCCCGGGGCTGCTGCGTGCTCTTTGCTGAAGCTTTCGGTGGAGCTGTTCGTGGTGGCGGTCAAGACGCCTATTCTAATGGGCAGAAAGATGCCGACGAGGTTTCCATTCTTTATACGCAATCCACACATCTTCCGTTCAATTCAACACTTTCAGCTATGACTGCTGACTATTGCGCAACCAACGTCGAAGGTGAAAGTTGTCTCACAGACAAAGTTTCTTCATTGCTCATGGGACACGTAAACGAGATTAGATCGATTTACCTTGGCCTTTTGAATCGTGAGGCTTCGGAAGCAGATCAAAGTCGCTTTATGGATCAGTTTTGGATTGCAGGTAAAGACTTGGATGCAATTCGCCGCCTAGTCATCGCAGAAAATGCTCCGGAAATCATTTCGGCTAAGGCTCAGAAAGAGTTAGGCGTCGTTCCGTCAGCGGAAGAAATGGGCATGCTGGTTGGAGTCATCAACAACTTCGACTTTAATTACTTCGAGACCCAGTTCTACATAACCTACGGTAAGGAAGCTATAGCCTACTTCTATCGCACGACTCACGGTAAAGAAATCACTCCACTATGGAGCATGTACTACGAGCAAACCCTTCTCAAAACCAAAGATCTCGAAAAAGTTAAAGCTCTCATCGCTAAACAAGAAGTCTGATTCACCAATTATTTATTTCGGAAAATTTACATGAAAAAGTTCGTATTGCCTTTGCTTCTCGTTTCTTCTTTTTCTTCTGCCTTTAACGTTGCCTGTGGTCCAGTAGAAAACAGCGAAGTAAAGTATGTTGATCCAGCAACTGCAGCAGCCGCAGCAAAAGCTCTTTACGGTGCCTATAAAGAATATGAAGCGGATCGCACTCAGGTTGCAAGACTCAATAAACTCAAAGATTTGATGCGGCAACAGACGGCTCAAATTGTGGCCACTGTGAGACTAATACAGGTAGAAACTCTAACTTCTCAAACCGAAGCTTTCATTTACATTTTTGATAGCATCGATCATTGGAGTGACCATGATTATAGCAATGCAACATTCAAAATTAATGAGCTTTTCTTCGCTCTGAAAAATATCGTGGTTACCTCTAATCCAGAATCTTCCGTTGCGGCAGCAAAAGCTCTGGTTTTGGTTACGCCTATGGCTGCCATTGTCAATACGATTCGCGGCTTCGAAAATGTCAATCAAAGCATTCTAAACGAATCCTTCAATGCTTTCGCTGTGCTGCTAACAAAGCAATATCCACAATATTTGCGAAATCAGAAGCCGGTTACTAATCCAGACATTTACATCACAAAATACTTCACAATGGGTAAAGGTTGGATGTGGGAAGGACAGATCGCAGCGATGTTCCAGATCATCGCGCCAATGGAAGCGGAATTTCTAGCGTTTGAAGAAGCGCAGAAATCGATTGCGGAAATGCTTAGCATCGCTCCTACACCTAGGTCCTATCTCCAAGGCGTCCATAAGATTGCCTCGGGATGGATGGGATATTTCAGCGGTGGTCCAGCATTCTGTGGTTACGAATCGCCTCAGCATCTCTCTTTCGCTGGCACAAATGTGAAACAGATCCAAGAAAATGGCTTTTCGATCAAAGAGGCTTACTTATCCACTCCAGGCATGCGAAACGATGGGTCATGCAAAACCCCGATCCCGACTGGATTCTTTAAGCAGAACGGCAATGATGCGATCTTTTGGTCGAACGGCGTCAATGCCTACTGTTATGTGCCGCAGATGAAGTATGTGACCGGCCCAGTCTTGAACATTGATTTCAATGTGCACAATGCGACCAGTCTTCGTCGTGATGGCAACTGTCCTGGCCAGTCTTGATATTTGTAGTCATTCGACACTAAAAAAGGTGCTTCCCGAAAAGGAGGCGCCTTTTACTTGTTTTGGATTGGTTAGACTACCAAACGACTCAGCTAATCGATTTCAGCTAAGCCCTCGGATTGATGCTGCATTAACGTCCGAATAAAAATTTATCCACAGATTTTCGCCAAACCTGTGGATAAGTAGAGTAGAAAAATGAATCCATTGTGATAATTGACGAATTTAATGGAAAATCCACACGTCCCGCTTGTTCTTCAGATTCTCTTTTACAGCGAGCGAAATGTTCAAAAGCTGATTCACACCAATGTCGGTTGTGAGCAGGTAAACTTCCTCAGTCTTAAGTTTCGCCAGCCCAACTATGAGCTCTGAGAGCAATTGCCTGGTCTCAGGCAGGTGCAGGAGACTCGGAGCCAGGTAAAGACCTGCTTTGGTCTGAATGAGTGCCTCAAGGGTATTGAGCACAAGAGACTTTGCCGCCTGTGGGTCGTTAACGAAAGCCCGTTGAGGCAAGAGAAAGAACTGTCTGTGGGAGGTGCCAGTATTGTCAGAGAGCATGAGCGGCTGGTCTTCGGCGAGACCTACTTCACTTAGGTATTTGAAGGCTTCGTCGATTTTTTCGATCTGCAGAAACTCTTTGGTCGTCCCGCTTCCGGCGCTTTTGTAGATCCCAACCCAGAAAGGGCAGGTCTGGGGGTCGTTGGCTCGGCTCAAGACGATTCGAAGGCTATTGTCTTGGGTCATAGGAGCGTGCTGTATCGAGCTATGCTCGGGACTATGCATTTCCACGACGTGACTCCTCTGCAGTGATGAAGCTTTCATTTTAAGCAAATAGAGCGCTTTGGGATAGTTTCTTTTTGAATGGCTTGCGACTCAGGGCTTTGAGCGCCCTCAGTTTATAAGGGTAGGCCTTAGGGAAGGAGATTAATCACTTTGTCCAGCTAGGCTATCCTCTTAAGGTACGAGTTTTTTCACGCTCGGAAATTGTCCCTTTGAATAGTTTTAAAGTATTTCCGATCCATGCGCTCGGCAAGGCTGTCTCTCCTCTGAGAGGATGTTTGGATGATCTTCAGCCTTGTACCTTGATTTCGAATTTTCAGTAGGTCCAGGGCGGCTTGGAAGTCCCGTAGTTCCCAGTTTTGGAAGGGATAGTGGTTCTCTTCCTTCGGGAGGACCAGAGGAGCGAGGTAAGGATCTGCGGCGTAACCGTAGAAACCAAACTGCGAAGCAATCTCTTCGGCCGCTAGGACCTCGGCTCGGTCCTCAAAATCTTCGCAGAAAATTCGATTCCAAAAATCATCAGCATCCAACTCGAGGAAACTCTCTTCGATATGCGTGAGTGCGTGGAGGCGCATGGATTCGTGGAAGAACTCGTAGAGGTTCTTCTCCATGGGCTCGCAAGCGGTGCCTTGATCAGGGAGAGATGTAGCATAGTGACGTCCATTGTTAGCGTTGATGAAGTCGCGATAGGTTTTGGCCTTCTCGCGTAAGAGAAAGTCGGTGCGGTAGGGATGCTGGGTCAGGTCGTGGCCAAAGTTGGCGAGCTCGGTCAGGTAGTAAGGTCTAGCTTCCCATTCGCGCAGAACCCATCCGCAAAAATGCGGGTAGAAGCCGTCGAGGTTATTGGGACACGAGTAGGACTTGAGCGCTTCATGGATGGATCTGAGAATTTTGACGTTCGATGTAGGAGTCATGAGATACCCTCGTGATGGTTGCTGAGGGTTTGTAGCGGATTAGAGCTTGGGAATTCGAGGGACATCTTCTGGGACAAGAGTTTGATGAGGACCGGCAGGAATGACGCCGGATCACCTCAAGTTCTTATTCCCATCGAAATGGTCGTTCTATAGAATCGGTAACGATGGGAAGTGCGGTGAGATCTCATTCTGCAAACTTCTTTGCTGACCGAAACGAAAATGTAGTTTTTCAAGAGCCGAAAATTTAATTTCATATATCGAACGCTAATTAAGAGAATAAGAACGAATGAATAATAAAAATCGCAAAGTGGTATTGGTAGCTGGTGGTGCTGGATTTATTGGAAGCTATCTTTGCGAAGCCTACCTGGCTAAAGATTGGGATGTCATTTGCCTTGATAACTTCTACACCGGTAGCAAGTCAAACGTCGCTCATCTCCTCGGCAACCCGCACTTCGAGCTCGTTCGTCACGATATCGTCGAACCCTATATGGCTGAAGTGGATTTGATTCTGAACTTTGCCTGTCCGGCAAGCCCGGTCCACTACCAGAGCAATCCTATCAAGACGATGAAGACATCGGTCATTGGAACCATGAACCTTCTGGGGCTTGCAAAGAGAGTCGGGGCTCGCTACTGCCAGGCTAGTACTTCGGAAGTCTATGGAGACCCTTTAGAGCACCCTCAGACCGAAGCCTACTGGGGTAATGTGAATCCGATTGGAATTCGCAGTTGTTATGATGAAGGGAAGAGAGCAGCTGAGACTCTTTGCATGGACTATCATCGCATGCATGGTGTCGATATTCGCTTGATCCGAATTTTTAATACTTACGGTCCTCGCATGGATGCGAATGATGGACGGGTAGTGTCTAACTTTATTGTGCAGGCTTTGAAGGGTGACGACATCACTATCTATGGTGATGGGAGTCAGACTAGATCATTCTGCTATGTGGATGATTTGGTGCGGGGGATAGTGGCGTTCTGCGATCAGGATAAGCATATCGGGCCGATGAATTTGGGTAATGATAAGGAGTTTACTGTTAGACAGCTTGCAGACTTGGTCGTCAAGAAGATCGCGGGCAAATCCAAAGTTGTGAACAATCCGTTGCCTTCAGATGATCCTAAGGTACGTCGACCTAACCTGAGTAATGCTAAACAATATATTGATTACGAACCTAGCATCAGCTTAGATCTGGGTCTCGAAAAAACGATTTCTTACTTCCGAGCGATTTAAATCTTTCAAAAATTCTAAATGTCTTTTCAAGACGCTGGATTCTCAACGTCCAGCTTTGAAAAAACTGAGTTTAAAATTTTGGTAGCCCCAATTCCAGACAAGTGCATGCCACCGTTGTAATACGAACCTTCCTTACCAATCGCTACGCATCTCTTTATGCCATTTGAATCTGCGGGACACAAAATTTCAGAAGGAAAAATACGAAACAATTTTGGATTGTCTTTAACGAAGTCGTAGTTTGCATGTTTAGCTATTGTCTGACTGTAAGAGTCTTCCAGGCTACTGAAGTGTTCTTGATTTACCTGATATGCAGCAGACTTCATAGCCAGAGAAGCCAATAAGTCCTGAGCTTCGAAACCAGGATCAGGAACTGGATAAATTAGTACGACCCTGTGGCCTAAAGATATGAGTCGATTTATATTATTATTAAAATCGATCACAACTTCTCTCTTTGGAACCGGAAGGCCAGTAGTTTCAGAAACGGCTGTATCAAATAGTGCTGTATCGGCACTCAGGAAAATAGTTTTGCTCGATTTCCAAGAGTTTATCTCTAACCAACGCTCTTCATTTATCTTTCCACATCCAGCCATATTTCCAAAACGCATCCCATTAATTAAACTACACTGATCAAATGTCAGATCAATGAGTCCATGTGATTTTTCCGACAATTTCTGGTTGAGAGATGGACCAAAAACGCCAGCGTGGCTATCACCCAGCAAGACCCAACTTTGATCTTTGAATCGGCACGCATCAGCTGGTCGTCGCCCTCGGCACAGCTTTCCATCCTGAGAGAGGCGACTAAATTCGACACCTTTATCATTCTCGTACACTTGTCTCGCAACACTATTCAGTCTATCTGGAAGGCCTTCTCCCCTGTAGACAAAAATACCAAGAAACATTAATGCAAAGTTGGAGACCACTAGAACTGTCCAGAACTTTTTATTTCTAATTACAGTCTTATTACGAAAAGGCTTTTCAACAAACTTCCATGTTAAAAAAGCGGCAATAAAAGTAGCGCCAATTTCTAGAACTTTTAAATATTTTGGTCCTAAATCATTTGTAGAAATTTTCGTAAATGCAAAGATGGGCTGATGCCATAAGTATAGCGAGTAGGAAATTAGTCCTATACCCACCATAAACTTTGACGATAAAAGTCTCGTTGTCCAATCACGTCCGCCACCAAATTTTATGATCAGAGCGGTTCCTAAAACAGGAATAATTGTTGGGTACGAAGGGTGAGGATATTTATCTTTTAAAAAGAGCATTGAAACAATTAGTAAGAATAAGCCCGTCCCAGCCATCTTTGAATTTAAAGATTCATACTTTTCATGAGATTTTTCTTTTCCGAGAATTGCTAAAGCCGCTCCTGTTAGAAGCTCCCAACAGCGGGACGGCAGAAGAAAGAAAGACGCATCGGGATTCCTAATCGAAAACCAAATCGCGAACATAAGCGACATAAGGAGAAGCGACACTATCCATATCTCAAGATGCTTTTTCTGAAATTTCCAAAGTAGCAATAAGAATGCTGGGATGATCAAATAGTACTGCTCTTCAACAGAAAGGCTCCACATATGAAGCATTGGTTTAAATGCACTCGGCCCAGCAGTGTAGCTATCTAGTCCAAGGAAATAAAAGTTCGCTACCGATAGGATCGATGCAAGAACACTTCCCGCATACTCTTTGAACTCAGGTGGAAACATCACGGTCCAAGCAAACGGAACAGTAATCATCGTAACGAATAACATGGCTGGCAAAATTCGACGCGCACGTTTTTCATAAAATTTTAAGAATGAAAACCGATTATCACTCATTTCTCTAAACAAGTTTGCACTAATCAAATATCCGGAAATCACAAAAAAAACGTCTACTCCTAGGAATCCGCCGCTGAGAACAACATTTCCGTTTAGCACCAGGCCCAGATGGTAAATTATGACAGACAATACTGCTACAGCTCGAAGGCCATCAATCTCACGACGATAAGTCATCGCACCACCTACCTGAATTTTTGATAATTTATATTAGTCGTAAAGGCGTGAATATGTAACTTTTTTGATAATCCAAAGAGAATTCTGAAAATTGTCTTATTGGCCTTAAGAACCATTGGATCAGCATCTGATCTTGGAGGAGGGCGTCGGCTAACAGCCCTAATCCCAAATACTTCCCCGCGCTAAATTGACAAAACCAGATCCCGCCGCCGTTTACCGGCCACACCCCTAATTCACCCGTGTGGTGAGCATTTCAATTATTTTGAATTGTAAAAT
>SEDW01000723.1 GCA_004193325.1 Pseudomonadota bacterium
GATAGCGAGGTTAGCGCCGAGTGCGAAGAGAATGACTTTTACTGATCCGCCGTCTGTCATATTGAAGTGATCCTCATTGAGAACATCGTTTTGAATGATGAGGATCTTCTTATATCAGCAAATTCTTCGAATTGCCGCGAGATAATACCTCTCATTTGCCGCCAAGGTCCGTCACAGCCTCGAGTCCGGCACGAGCGAGGTAATAGTCAGACATGGTCTCCAGCCGCTTTCTTTTCATGTCGTAGATCGATCGAATCACCCCGGTGACGGAATCACTTCCCCCAATCCCTCGCTCGAATTCTTTGCGAATTTGACCCAAGAGCTTTTCTGAGTTTGAAATGCCTGAGTCGTAGCTCCTGCCGAGTTTGAGCTGGGTGTCCATCTCTCTATGGTATTCATGCAGTTTGTGGCGAATCTCCTGAGTGAGATGTTCCTTTTGAAGTTGTAGGGACGCAAGCTCCGAGTGTTTTGCAAAGAGTTCCGAATTCAACGCTTCTTTACTCTCCAAATCGATGGAGAACCTTAAGCCGAGACTCATTTCCCGTGTTGGTAAGCTCCCAAAATCTCCTCTTCTCTCCACGGCAAATCCCACATAGGAAGCAAAGACGTTCACATCGGGAAGCCACCATTCGTTTCGAGTTTCGGCCTCTGTCTTGGTCGTTTTCGAAACGAGTGCGAATCTTTTGATCTCAGGAATTTCTTCAATGGTGCCGTCTTCTGAAGGGTCTCTTATCGTGCCTTCGACAGGCCGGAGTTGAGTTGTCAGCGAAAGCTTTTCATCCGGCGCAATCCCTAGGGCGAGACTCAGGCGATCCTCGAGTTCGTGTTCGCGACTCTCGAGTAAGATCCTTTGACGTTTGAGTTCGTCGATCTCGAGTTGACTCGTTTGCAGAGCAGTTGAAGTGATTAAGCCAGCTCTGGCCTTGGCCTTTATCGACTTTGCCAGGCTGTCATAATCATCCATTGATTGTTCAGTCAGGTCTTTGATCTGACGAATGGATACAAGTTCTACATAAGTGGTCTTAGCTTTAAATATCTCGCTACGAAACAAGGCTTGGGCATCCAATTCTTTGACTAAAACCTGCGACTCCCGGAGCAGCTGACTCAGCTTGTCCCTGCCTCCCCGGTAGAGGTTGGATTGGACGTCCACTTTCCAGAAAGGAGCCGTATCGGCGACGCCGTTTGCTTCCTTTTGTTCTGCAACACCCGCTTCGAAACCAGCTCTCGGAAGAAAATTTCTTTCGAGAGTGCCGACTCTTAAACTGGCGGCTTTTATGGTTTCCGTGGAGGCTTGAACAGCTTTATTATTCTTTCGAATAATGTCAGGAAGATCGTCATAGGCGATAGCGGACCCGGCCGCCAGAGAAGTGGAGGAGGCGCAGAGAAGAGAAACAGAAAAACGGAATATCCAAGCCTTCATTGCTTCAGCCCTTTTTAACTCAATCCTGGTTGTCAAATGCTGCCAGCAGTTCGCGGCCTTTTTCGGAGAAAACGAAATCCAGATCGAAAGGCTTGCCAAGGCCTTCAGGCATTTGGCCCACAAAGGCTTTGCCATCAAAGGTCACGTCGAAAGATTGGGATTTAGAGCCTTTTTTGTGCGGATAGGCAGTTGCTTTGGCTTTCTTCTCCCAAGCCGCAGCGTCCACTGGCTTCATCTCACTGTCGTAGACGTAGAGTTGAACTTTGCCCGCAGACGATCGAACGAGTTCAGCTTTATAGTGAAGCTTGGCTTTAGGGCCGAGATTCGCTTCTTTCTTTTCGACAACGGCTCTGACCAAGCCTCCGAACTTACCACTGTCCGTTAGTTTGGGGCCGTGACCTTCGTCGTGAGCGAGGGCCGGCATTGCTGCGACGAGAAGAGTTGAGATCAAAAGACTCTTGAAAATTTTCATAACATGTCTCCTTTGTGCGCCTGATGGCGCATATATTGCTCAGAAGCATTTCTACCGAAAAGGTAGAAAGCTGTCGGAGTTACAATCAAGTCGAGAAGCGTGGATGACAGGAGGCCACCAACGATTACGACAGCCACGGGATGCAGGATTTCTTTGCCTGGCTCTCCTGCCGCAAGAAGTAGGGGAATGAGAGCGAGAGCAGCGGTTGAGGCCGTCATCAGAACAGGCACGAGTCGTTCTAAAGTTCCTCTGACGATCATTTCTTTACCAAACTCCTCTCCCTCATGGGTCATGAGATGGAGGTAGTGGCTAATCATAAGAATGCCGTTCCGTGAGGCAATCCCGCAGAGAGTGATGAAAGCGAT
>SEDW01000724.1 GCA_004193325.1 Pseudomonadota bacterium
TATTCAAGCGAAGCAACTTCTTCTTCGCTGACAAACATTTTATGATGGCGGCCTTTTATTTCACTGAGCTCATAGCCCAGAGCCTTCAGAAATAACTCGTTTGCAGTAATGATTTCGCCTGAGGGTTTGAATTCGATAACCGCAAAAGAACCCTCAATAGCTTCCATTTTAGATTCAGAATTTTCGTGACCGGTGTCTAATGCTTGCACAGCTTCCATGAGAAGAGACTCCTTGTTTTGCACACAAACAATAAATCGGAGCAATCGCGGAAAAATTTAAGTTTTTTTTCAAACCATCAAACTTGCAACACTTTATCATCATTCGATTTATTCAAACATGACAGAAAGATCAGTTTTTAAAGGTCAATAAGACCCAAAAAAATGACGAACATTAAAATATCCACTGCAGAAAACTCTGTTTGGTGTTGTCCTATGGGTTAAGGAAGATGATTTATGAGCGCATCGTTCGGTCTCTTTGATGATGCTGAATTTGAAGTGACACTTAAAAAAGAATTTCTGTCGGAAGCGCGGGAGCTCCTCGAAGAAGTCGAGCCCTCCTTCCTTAAGTATGAGAAGGACCCTAAGAACGAGCAGGAAATGGCTCAAATCTTTCGTCTCGTACATACCTTTAAAGGATCGGCTGCCGTTGCGGGCTTTCCCGGACTGGCCGCCTTCGCCCATAACTTTGAAACATTACTGAGCCGCCTCCGCAGTCACGAGATGGCTCCAGACGAATCTATCATTGAAATTTTACTGCTCGGTAATGATGCTCTCAAAGGCTATGTAGCAGTACTCGAAAAAGACCATGCCGCAACTTTTGACACTTCGGCCGTCGATGCGATGCTTCTTAAAGCTTTGAACCCTGGCCAGGCTCCAGCTGCGGCTAAGGCTCCTGCGGCCCCCGTAGAGCCTACCCCTGCGCCCCGCAGTGGCGGACGTCCTCCGAAGGAAGGCAAAAATCAACGCATCCTCGTTGTCGATGACGAACCGACGCTCAGAGAGTGTATAGTTATGATCCTCGAAGAAGAGGGCTATGACGTCGTCGAGGCCGAGAACGGTCTGAAAGCTCTCGAGATGGTTCTCAAAGATCCAACGATCAAGCTCATGCTTACCGATCAAAGCATGCCCATCATGAAGGGTGAAGAGCTCGTTGAAAAACTGCGTGCAGCCCAGATCAAAATTCCCGTCATTGTTGTAACCGGTGTCGCTGACCATAGCGCTGCTGTTAAATTTATTCGCTCCGGTGTCTACCTCTACCTGACGAAACCAATTGATGCGCCCGACTTGATTCTCGCTGTTCGCAATGCATTGCGAGCAGGTGAACTTGCCGAAACTCTCACCAAAGCCTTGGCTTTCTCGTTCCGAAACTACCTGCGTTTGAGGCGAATTGATGCAGAACTTGCCAAACCAAATCCAGATCTTAAGCTCGATTTTGATATTGCGAACGATTTGAAGATGATGGGCGAACTCATAAGCAAAGTTCTCAAGAAAACTTGAAGGTAGGCGATTATGGAAAAAGATTATGTTGTCGACGAAGAAACTGGATCGCACCTAGCGCTTCTTGTGCAGTCTATACGAAAACGTCTGCCCTTACTGGAAAGTATCCGCCTTCGTGAGCTGAACGCCATTAGCCTCGACGTCGAGACTATCAAAGGCGGAGCAGAAATTTTATCTTTTGATGCTCTTGCCGCTGTCATGGACAAGATGACGAAAATCGTCGCCGATTCCCTGGCAAATACGATAACTGCCGCTCAGTCATCGGTAGCGCTTATTGAGCAGATCACTCTCGCAGAAGATCAACTCAATCGAGCAATGGCTGGCCCCAAACCAGAGGCTTTGAACTTTTTATCTCATAGCCCTCAGGCTGAGTCACGCGCAACTCGAGTCGAGCCTATGGCCGTGGCCGCCGTGCCGCGACCAACTCCGGAAGCTGCTTCACCCGCACCTGCGGCTGCAGTATTGCCTCCTTCCGTTTCTCCAGCTCCCGAAGTGAAGAAAGCTTCGGACACTTCTCCGAAAACTGAGAGTTCTGCGAAAGTGGAAGAAAAAGAGAACGACACCATCCGGGTGAATGTGGCTCTCTTGAGTAATCTCATGAACCTCGTAGGCGAACTCGTCCTCACCAAAAACCAACTGCAACAGGCTTCGAGCTATACCGTCAACGATGAGTTGACTCGCGGCAATCAGCGCCTGGGCGTCATCACTTCAGAACTTCAGAGTGAAGTCATGAAGACCCGAATGCAGCCCATAGG
>SEDW01000068.1 GCA_004193325.1 Pseudomonadota bacterium
CAACTGCCCGCCGAGTTCTGAGTCGAAGCTTCCTAACGAAGGAGTGAAAAAATAGTCTGGTATCCACTAGGCAAGAAAAACCTAACTCGCTGAAAGCTAACGCTTCAGCGAGTTTTTTTCGTTAGGAAGGGTAATCACAGGGGAATTCGGAAAGTGAAGACGCCTATTGAAGCCTTAGAGAAATGAATTGGCCGCTCGTCCAAAAATAATTCAAAAAAATCACTTACCATAACCGTATTTTTGGAGGTTTACTGGGCAAATAATGAAATAAATTTAGGAGTCATAACACCCCGCCGCCGTTCCTATTTTTGGGCGGCAGGCGGGGTTGGCGACGAGAATTACTCATTTTTTTGATTACGCCAAATCTACGCTAGTACATAAGTGCTCAGTTTCTTCCTAGCGAATAGCCGATAAGCTAGTAGTAACGGCGATTGTGATGAAGGAGGTCTTTATGTCTAATAAAATGACCATTTCCTGCGAAGAGAATCTTGCAGACGTTGAACTCAGAGAAGGGCTCTCAGTCCTAGTTCAGGACTCGGGCAAAGTATTCCGCTGTATCACAGGGTTTGACGGTCGGCTGACGTGGAAAGCCGAATCTTCAACTCGATACGATTTTCCTGAAGCCCAGCTTCAGCTCCAAGAGATCGCTTTTGAAGAGCCCTATGCTCAGAAGACCCGAAAGGTCTCTCTGCCCCAAGGGAAAATCAGGTATCTGCACTAAACAAAAGGTCCTTGGCTAACGGGGACCCCACAGTTTCTACAATGCAAAACCATCCTCAGCTCTTAGAGCCTGGGGATTTTTTTCGTTTGAATGCTGGGGATGGGAAAGTTCTCTGGCCGAAGAGGCCAGAGCGGAGGAGGACTTACTCAGCAGCTGCTGCTGGAGCTTCTTTAGCTTTAGGCTTCATAGTCTTGATCAGGCCTTCAGCAGCGAGGATAGCGACTTTTGCAGCGCCATTCACGATCTTGCCAGCTTGAACGACGGCGTACTTGCCAGACTTCTTTTTAACCAAACGGTATGGTTTCTTCGCTTTTTTTGCAGTCTTTGGAGTCGATGCCTTAGCCATTGATGGCTCCTTCTGTGAGATGAATGTTGCATCCTAACACCAAATTGCACCAAAGCTCAATCCGCTAACAAAGCCTAATTATTCGATTTGGGACTTTCTAAAATGACTCTTTGTTACAAAATATAAGCTGTCTATCCTTCTGATATGATGGGCATAATCACTTGGTAGGCGAAATACCTCAAGCTGGCCATTCGAGTTTCCGATGGAAGAAAAGACACCTCTAGGAGTTTTCTTATGAACATCATTTATCTTCTCATTGCAGTCCTCGTCTTGAACACGAGCTGTCTCAAATATAAAAAGCTCTACAAGCCGCCCGTAACGGATAGCGGCGACGCTTCCGCAGAAGAGGAAAGCAGTGGCGATGAGGAGAGCACAGGTGACGAAGAGAGTTCGGAAGAGGAATCTTCTGGTGATGAAGAAAGCTCCGAAGAAGATACTGCACTCACTGGCAGTCTCATGAATACGCTCGCTGCCACTGCAAATTCGAAAGAACTCGAAGTTAAAGTAAACCTAAACGGCAAACACAGCGTGACGAAAAAGGTTCAGGTTTCGAAGAACGAGATACTGATTACTATCAGCGATCTGCCAGCTCTTAAAAGCGGTCAGATGAAATTGGAACTGATCGATGGGAAAGAACTTCGCCTCTCGACTCGTCTCTCGAACGTAACAACGGTTGCATCGAAAGACCTGAAAGTGGTCTTGAACCGCTGCAAAGCCAAAGCGTCGAATAAGATCGAAAAAGAAGTGAGCTGCAATTGGTCTGCCGAACAAGCTATGCAGTGAGCCATCGTCCTTTAAAAGGCTAAGCGGGCCAAAAAAAATGCTAAGCTCTCCTCGATAGAAAGCTTAGCATCAAGAGGAAAAAATTAGTTTGTGATGTCCCAACGTTGATTCAGACCATCGTGGCAATCCCATTGCTGAACAGTTGCACCGTTAGCTTTCGAAACACCAGCGACGTCAAGACACTTGTTTGAATGAAAAGCGCGGATGCGGACTCCGTCTGAACCGCTGATGCCGCCTTCGTTGCCGATATAGATAGGCTCGATGACGAATCTTTGGTTGTCTGAGCCCGTGCAAGTCCAGGTCTGCGCGTAGTGACCGTTTGCTGTCGGATCAGCTATGTTTGCCGCCTGAATATCGAGGCAGCGACCTGTTGCTACGTTGATAAACTCAACTGTCCCATCCTCGTGGTAGACAACAGTCCAGGTTTGATTCAAAGAACGGTAGTTTTTCCACTGTTGAACTTTGCCTGGGATTGAAACATCTTCATCCAAGACTTTGCCTGAGTTGCGATTTACAAGCTGTCCATTTACCGCAACGCTTTTAGCCATGGCTTGGCCAGCGGCGAATGAAACCGAAAGTGAAAGAAGGATTTTACCAACGAAAAGTTTGTTAATCATTTGAACTCCTGATTTGTGATGCAATTTCCTGCGGGTGCCGAATCCGGTGTACTGAGGGCACCGTATTACTAACACAGGACTTCCAATACTTTTGTAAAAAGAGCCCATTTCGACTCATCTCCCTTTCATTATGATCAGTATCTGATCACGATGAACAGCAAATTTCGAAGGGATTACGGGTCGAAGGGAGTGTAAGGATAGTGTTAACGTTGATCAAATACGAATCAAACTCTTTGATGCCTCAAGTTCCCTCTCTAAATGACTCATAAAAATTCATGCAACACGCTCTAAAATTATCATTTGGTAAGTGTCGTCGGTTCTTAGTGGCGGAGCGTCCCTGGCTGCCAGAAACTACGTATCATTATTGTGTTGAAACACCCATTGAAGTCCCTAAAGTGAAGGTCTGAAATAACTCTGCCCTATTCTCGAGAACTCCAGTTCACGAGCCATACGGTCTGTTTTGAAACAAGGACTCTGTGCCCATGACACAAACGCCTTCGACCTCCGCTTCCAAAACGCCTATCAGTTGTATCGTTGGAATCGGAGCGTCTGCAGGTGGCCATGTGGCATTACGTGAGTTCTTTGAAAAGCTGGACAGTCAACGTTTGGCCTTCGTCGTCATTCAGCACCTCGAGGCAAACGCGGAAGCGCTTGCGATTGAGGTCATGGCTCAACACTCGAGACTGCCTGTAGTCGCGATCAAAGAGGGTATGGAAGTTGAAGCAGGGATGATCTTCATCGCCCCTCCCCACACTCTCGTCAGTCTCGAGCAGAACATTTTTCACACGCAAGCTGCCGAAGGCAACGATCAGCGGCGGTCGATGATCGATCAATTCTTGAGTTCGCTAGCGGATGATCAAGGGCAAAAGGCAATCGGGATCATATTTTCAGGAGAAGGTTCTGACGGCACAGAGGGTCTCAAAGCCATCGGTGACTCGGGCGGCATGACGATTGCTCAGTATCCTGATACTGCAGAATTTCCAAGTATGCCCGAGGCTGCGATTCGATCGGGCGCTGTTGATCATATTCTGCCCATTCCAGCCATGGCCGAAGAAATCGGATCCTACGAAAAATATATTCTGAGAATGCTTGATCAGACAGCCATAACAAGATTGCGTGACCAGATCGCATCAGCTTTGGTTGGAATTTGCGAAATCCTTTATAAAGCCACTGGCCACGATTTCAAACACTACAAGACCAACACTCTCGTCCGCCGCATTCAAAGACGCATGCAGGTTCTTCAACTCAAATTTGTGGAATCTTACGTCGAACGCCTGCAAGAGAAGAGTGAGGAGATCGATGCCCTGTTCAAAGAGCTCCTGATCAACGTCACCAGCTTCTTTCGCGATCCCACCGCTTTCGAAGAGCTTAGACAATCCGTTCTGCAGAAGGCTCTGGCCAAACATCCCCCTTCGCAAAAGTATCGGGTTTGGATAGCCGGCTGTTCGACAGGTGAGGAAGCCTACACAATCGCTATCATCATCCGCGAAATTATTTCGGAGATGAAGCAAGCCCCTGACGTACAGATCATAGCGACCGATATCGATGAGGTGGCCCTCAACGCCGCTCGCCGCGGATCCTATTCCGCGTCCATCGCCGATGACATTAACCCAGAGCGTTTGAAAAGATTTTTTGTGCGCAAGGCTGGGCGCTACGTGGTTAGCAAAGAGCTTCGCGAAATGTGTCTCTTCTCTTCGCACAACATTATCAACGATCCCCCTTTCTCGCAGCTCGATCTCCTGACCTGCAGAAACGTGTTGATCTACCTCGGACCCCATCTTCAGCAGAAGCTGATTCCGGTCTTTCATTATGCTCTTCGTCCCAACGGCTACCTCTTCCTCGGCACCAGTGAATCGCTTACCGGTCACCAGGAACTCTTTCGCACAGTGAGCGCCAAGTACCGCATTGCCCAGCGTCGAACCACGGCGATCAAATCACCCGTGAGTTTCGGGTCGATGTCATCGACCTACAACAATCGTCCGAATGAGCCGATGCAGAGCCACGAGATCGATCTGAATCTTGTCGGTCAAAGAATCATTCTCGACGAATTCTCTCCCAAATATGCGATCGTCAACGAAGACGGACAGATCATTTCTGTGTCGGCCGGTGTCCATCGCTACTTCGAGCCTTCCGAGGGAATGTTTCACAATAGTATTCTCAAGCTCGTGAAACCTAACCTCCGGACCTCCCTGCGTTCCGCTTTTACCACCGCGAAGAAGCTCAAACGCAAAGTGACGAATGAAAACGTGGCCATTGAGATCGATGGAGATTATCAAAGAGTCGGCCTGGTCGTGCAGCCCATGCCGCAGCTCGGCGAAGGTATGAGCCTCTTCATGATCATCTTCCAATACTTCGGGCACGTGCCTAAGGCCGAGGCTTTAGAGGGCGATCGCGAGGCATCGGTGGCCTCAATTGCAGCGGTGGAACAACTCGAACGCGAACTGACGATGATGCGCGAGGATCTGGACAAAACGGTTCAGGATCTCGAAGCTTCGAACGAAGAACTCAAGTCCTCTAATGAAGAACTCTTGTCCATGAACGAAGAGCTTCAATCCGCGAATGAAGAACTCGAAACATCCAAGGAAGACGTTCAGGCAGCGAACGAAGCGCTTTTGCGATCGAATAGCGACTTGGCGAACCTTCTGGCTGGCACTGAGATTGCCACCCTCTTTCTGGACGATGAACTCCGTATCAAGAGCTTTACTCCAGAAATTTCCCGCTTCTATCGCATTTTGCCGAGCGACGTTGGCCGCGAAATTGATGATTTCATGACTCGCGCAGTCTCAATGCCTCCTTATCCTTCAAGAACTGAACTTGCAGAATCCAGTCGTTCCGAAGTTGAGATTTCAACCCCTGATGGCCGAATTTATCTGCGTAGGACCAATCCCTACAGAACTCACGAAGGTTATTACGAAGGCTTAGTCGTTACCTTCATCGATATCACTGAAATCAGGCAAATCGAAGGTCGCTTTCAAACCCTCGTTAACATGATCCCGTCCATTAGCTGGATGGCCACGCCCGAGGGCAAAATCAATTTTTTCAACGAGCGTTGGTTTGAATACACAGGTCTCAACGCGGATGATGGCTTGCCGACGCAGGCTTCGCCCTTCATTCACCCGGAGGATATTCTCTTTCTGAGGGATGAATGGAATTATTCAATCGCCAGCGGTGAGAACTTTCAGGGGGAATTTCGCCTGAAGCGTGCTGACGGAATTTACCGTTGGTATCTAGGGCAAGGGGTTGCCCTCCGAGACAGAGCCGGCAAAATCATTCAATGGTTCGGCACCTGCGTCGATATCGAAGCGAAAAAAGTCGAAGTCGACCTTCTCAAAGAGAGCGGTGATGGACTTCGCACAATCATTGAAACCATACCGCAATACATCTGGCGAGCCGAGCCCGACGGGTCCGCTGACTACTGCAGTGAAAGTTTTGTCAGCTTCGTTGGCAAAAGTCGTGAGGAGATCCTGGGCTGGGGTTGGATCGAGCTTATTCACCCCGAGGATCGAAATCGTGTCGCTGAGGAATGGTCTAAGGCCCGCGCAGCCGAAGTTAAGGTCAGCATTGAATTCCGTTTGATGCGAGAAGGTCGTGAGCATTGGGTGCGAGCCGAAGGAAATCCTTTCTTTGATTCTCAGGGACAGCTAAGCAAATACTACGGAACATGGACTGATATTCAGCAGCAGGTCATTACCGAGTTCGAGCGAATCGATGTGAAAGAACAGTTGGAAGAGAGCGAAGCACGCTTTCGACTCCTGGCTGATGCGATGCCGCAGATTGTCTTCACGGCCGATTCTCTAGGGAACATCAATTATTTCAATGAAAGATGGTCTGAGTATACAGGCTTCTCCTTTGAGCAGACTCGAGATTGGGGCTGGGGTCCAGTTCTCCATCCCGAAGATCTTCAGTACACCATCGATCGTTGGAAGCACTCGATCAATACTGGCGAACTCTATGAGATCGAATATCGACTGAAGTCCGCCATCGATGGCAGCTATCGCTGGCACTTGGGCCGGGCTATTCCCGTTTCGCAAAGCGTAGGCAAGGGGACCCGATGGTTCGGTACCAATACCGATATCCATGAAGTGAAGCTGATGACGGAAGAACTCTTGCTTGCCAAACAAAATGCTGAGAGTGCGAACCAGATCAAAAGTCGTTTCCTGGCGAATATGAGCCACGAGATCCGCACGCCTCTCGGGGTGATTATAGGCTTTACCGATCTCCTTAAAGACCATATCGACGATAAGGTCGAAGCCACGAATTACATCGATCGCATCGGTACCAACGCCAAGCAGCTGGGTAGTCTGATTGATGAAATCCTCGACCTCTCCAAGATCGAGGCCGACCGTTTGGAGGCTGAACGTCTCGTGGTCGATCTCAAGGCTTTGTTCGAAGACGTCTTTGCCAATATGAAGATGCTGGCCAATGACAAAGGCCTTAGTTTTGAAAGTAATTGGAAAACAGCAGCTCTGAATCATGTCGTCACTGATTTGAACCGCTTCCGCCAGATTCTTATCAACGTCATAGGCAACGCGATCAAATTCACTGAGAAGGGAAAGGTGTCCGTCCTTGTCTCAGAAAACCAAACGAGAGAATCTCGGACTCTCGAAGTGCGGGTCATCGATACTGGAATCGGACTAAACGAGGAACAGCAGTCTCGCATCTTCGAACCATTTATGCAGGCAGATAGCTCCGTTACGCGTCGCTACGGTGGCACCGGGCTCGGGCTGGCCCTTTCCAAACGTCTGGCGCGAGTACTTGGTGGTGATCTTATCCTCGAGAAGACTGACAGTGGGAAGGGGAGTACCTTTACGATTACGATCGATATTGGTGAGCCTCTTGTTCCCCTTGGATCGGACGAAGACAAGACTTCGGTGAAAGCGCCTGAACGCGAAAAGTATCCGAGTCTCCCCGCCCATCTTCACGTGCTTATCGTCGACGATTCTCCCGACAATCGGGCGATCGTCAGCCGCTTTCTCAAACTGAGCGGCTGCCGATTCGATATCGCCGAGAATGGACAGATAGCCGTCGAGAAAGCTTTGACCGGTGCCTTCGATATTGTGCTCATGGATATCCAGATGCCGGTGATGGACGGCTATCAGGCCCTTCGTTCCCTCAAGGAGAGGGGTTACGGAAAACCGATCATTGCTCTGACAGCTCACGCCATGAAAGAGGAAAAGGACCGATGTCTCGAAGCAGGCTTTACTGGCTATCTCTCGAAACCGGTCGACAGACGAAGTCTACTTCAGCTTATCGAGAGTTTTGCTCAAAGTGCTAAAGCTCCGACTTAAGTATAATGATCTCCAAAGCCTCGGCCTGAGCCCGCGCGATTCTCAGGCCGTCTCCCCTAAATCCACGGATACCCGGTATAATAAAGGGCGTGAGCTGCCTTTTATCTACAGGAGATATCGTGACCAAAACCCTTCGCTGCCTTTATCTTGGCCTTATGTTTTTCTTCACGAGCCTCGTCTCCACCAATGCCTTTGCCGACTGGACCCTTAACCTCGGTTATCACAACCCGGTCTATTCCAAAGTCGGTGTGAACTTTCTCTATTGGGGAAGCCAGTGGAACTTTGAGATTGGTGTGGGCTGGATCGATGGTGATGCACACGCTGATGATGACAAGGGCGAAGAAAATAAAGACGACGATCATGTCTCGGCCGCAGCTGCTGGCGACATCGATCTCAAATATCGTTTCCTGACAGGAACCTTTGCGCCCTACATTCAAGGCGGCTTCGGTGCCTCTACCGGTGCGAGGGTAGGTGACAATGCGGGAGCGGACGCTAACGTCGGCGGTCCTTTCGTAGGTCTTGGATTTTTCATTGGGAAACCGGCCTTCCACGTCTACGTTGCCGGTAACTATATGATAGATCCTGAGACCACTCAGATTCAGGGCGGCATCGGCTTCGATATATAATAGAAAGGGGCCGAGCCTCTGCGGCCCCGAAACTGTCAAACTATTCGACAGTCGTTACCGATTTGTTACATCTGCCAGCCAGTCCAATCCTCTATCTCTAAATCCAATCCTATTCAAATCCAGCATTTATCGCTTTTTTCATCTGGCACAAAGCCGATTTGAGAATGGCCTCAGCCTTGCAGAACATTGGGTAGCCCGAGGGTCGGGCCCTGTTGTTGTTCCTCTATTGCTGTTGGAGATCCTCATGAAACTACGTACCACTCTTTTGATTTGTCTTCCCCTTCTCGCTATTGTTGCTTGCAAGGGCAAGAGCAAAAAGAATCATAATGATGTCGCTCCTCCCGTGACTCCAGGCCTTTCTGGTAATCAAAATCCGGTTGTGCCTGGAACAGAAACACCAACTGGTGTTGTCACTCCAAACCCAACTCAGTCGAACCCAGATGTAAATCAAAGCGGTGGCAAAGGTTCAGAGCCAGCCAAAGGCGCTGTGGAATGTGAAACCTTCGTTCTCGACTTCGACAAAAAACCTGATGGTTCCGAATTCGTCAAAGGCGAAAAGCTTAAGTTTCAATATGAAGCTTATGGTGTCGAATTCCTGGCTCACAAACGTTTGAATAACGGTGACATGGAAACGAACGTCACTCCGATACTTTTCGATACAGCGGAACGTCCAAGCGAAGAAGCAAAGCTTGAATACCGCCGCATCGATAGCCTCTTTGGTAACAATGATGGTTTCGACTGGGATCTAACAACTGATCATAATGGTAAGGCGATGATCATTGCTGAGCACATGTATGATGTTGACCCTAACGACAACCGTGACTTTGTCACATATCCTGACGACAATGCAAATGGCGGCGTATTGAAGCTCTTCTTTGCCAAACCTACTGCGCTTGTCAGTATGGATCTGATCGATATCGAATCGAAAGATTCCACGATCGAACTCTTCAATAAAGTCGGTACGGACTACGTTCGTAAAACAGTTCAGCCAATACCAGCGACTAAAGATGCGGCTGTTCAAACCCTCAGCGTTGACGACCACTCTTATGTCGACAAGCTGATGATCAACCTTTCTGGATCTGGCGCAGTCGATAACATCAAGATCTGCGTTAAGAAATAAGTTTTGCTCTAATTCCCCGGTTGGCCCGGACCTCTTCAGAGGTTCCGGGTTTTTTCTTGTTCAAAAGCTCCATGCGGTCGTTAGAAAAGCCTGCCAGCTGTAGCCCTGAGTCAATTCCCCGTCAGCTGCCCCAACTGATGCCGTGGCTCCTGTGCTCATGATTATGCTGTCGCCAAAGAAGGTATCAAGACTCACCTGGATCTTCTGGGTCTGATCCGTTGCCGAATAGAGATCGCGAAGGGAAAGCGTAAGACTATCCTTCCAACCGAAGTCCGGGATTCGTGCGGAGAGGTAAACGAACTTCTGTCCGGAGAAAAAACTCCCCGGGTTGAGATAAATCGCAGCATTGTCGGCGGTTGGAGCAAGACCTAGAACGGCCCGGCCCAAATCCCTTTGCGCCTTCGTCCACGCACTGCCCTCATAGAAGCTCTCGACCCGATAATCGATATTGCCTTCGGTCGTGTAGCGAAAGCCGGCCAGAGCCGCTGTTGATAGCTTCTCGTCCTCTGTTAACGACTGGGCAAAGGTCACTCCCAGCTGTGAAGCGACGGGCTGCCATATCCTGGAGCTTTTTCGCGCCTGCATATCGTAATAGATGGTGAAGCCTGGAGAGACCTCGTAGTGCGCGTAGCTGCCGTAAATCGGCTTGTCGTCCTCCGAAGAGGAGATCACAGCGCCGATGTAATTCGTCTGGCTCTTGTCGGCTATCTCGGCCTTAATCAGGGCCTTCTTTCTGAACTTGGGATCGGAGGCATTTCCCGGAAGATTGGATTCGATGGACTTGCGAGTTCGGCTGGTCCCCACTGGAAGTTTTGCAGGCCAAAGACGTACTGCCATTTACCCGAAGGCGTTCCGGCGATGTAGGCTTCGTTGAGATAGGCTTCGCTCGTGATGTCCTGATCCTTGGGACTCTGGTATCCGGGAGGGGCCGGGTTGAGTGGCGGCACATTTCTAAAGTCGTCGAGTAGCGAGGCGCGAGGCCTTAGCACAAGCTTATAACGCTTATAGCTGCCTTGAATCTCCGGACGAAATTCGATCAGAACCGATCGCTCTGGCAACTGATAAAATTGATTGTTCGGATTGGTGAGTTCTTTGGCGACCGAACCTTCTTGAACGGTGCCGAGCAGTTTATAGCTTTGTTCAAAGGTCCAGGTGACTTTCTTCTTTTTCCGTTTTTTCTTCTTCGTCGCGGCAATAGAAATCGTCGACGACAGGCAAAAGCCTATCGCGAGTAAGCTCATGATGATTTTCATCCGCTTACCAATGCCGAGCATCGATCACTTTCATGTCCAGGTCTGGACCTTGTTACATGATCTATCTTATCAAGATCACAATCCTTATTCGATGAGCAGGCAAGATATGCTGATCGCTCTTTTGAAGTCTCATTCTCGATGTCTGGTGTCTTATGTGCAGATATTTTGGTGTATACGACAAATACGTTCAAAAATTTGACATTCGATTGCTCTGATTAGGAAGTGTCTTGCCCCAAAGCCTTGCGGTGACTCAGTTATGGAAAGGGTTTAATTTCCCTCAAATAAGAATTTTATAATAATGGCCCCATTTCTTAAGGCTTGGAGTCTCTTTTGCAGAACTCCCATATCAGCAATCTGCAGAAAGCTGCGGAAAATACGCTGGAAGATGAGTAGGAAAAAAATGATTAATCGGCTGGCCAAATGAATTCGAGCTAGCGACGCAAACATCGAAGAGAAGGAAGAGGAACATGAAAAATCTCATACGTGCTTTATTAATAGGTCTTATGTCGACGTCAGCTTATTCCGCGAGCATCGTGCCAACCGAGGGCCTAGCTTGTACCAGGGACTTCAACGCCTGGGGTAACGCCGGACGTTGCGCCTGTCCAAGTGAGAGCGACTACGAGAATCGAATCGGTAAGTGCCTGATTGGACAGCTCGAATCAATAACGACCACGGGTCAGATCTCGATAGAACTCTCCGCAATTGGGGGAGAAACGACAGGAATAGTCATCCAATCCGCAGATGCAGGTCGCTACGAACTGGTTCTTCCCCTTAGATTGAAGGAACAACTGGAACAGGCAGAAGTCGATGGTGTTCAATATACGGTGCAGGGTGATTATTTGAACATAGAGGGAGTGGAAAGCGGGGATCGACCGACTATTATCGTTAACGACCTGACTCCATTGAATCAAAGTTCGAATTAAT
>SEDW01000069.1 GCA_004193325.1 Pseudomonadota bacterium
GCGCCGAGATTAAAGGCCGGAGATTCCATAAGGTGAATGAGCGTGGCCCAGAATGCACTGAAGGAACCGAAGAGCATCGCCCCATAAAGAGCGGCTTCGCGAAGGACCGGCTGCTGCCTAAAGATGTTGACGACCGAAGCGAGCAGGCCAGCATATTTACCGTGATAGGAAGGGCTGCTCTTTGGAAGCAAAGCGGCGAGGACAAAGATCAGGATCGTAAGGACCCCCGCAGCAATGCCAAACATCGCTCGCCAGCCATAAGCGGATCCCACAAAGCCGGCAATCGTTCGGGCCAGGAGAATACCGAGCAAGAGGCCACTGACCATGGTGCCGACGACCTTGCCCTTTTTCTCCGGCGCAGCTAGGAGCGCAGCGAAAGGAATCAGGAGCTGTGGCGTCATAGTCGTGAGGCCAAGGAGAAAGCTACCGATGATGACGAGTGGGAAAGCCTGCGCTGTGGCGAGCATAAGGCAACAGAGAGCAGAGAGTGCTGTGAAGACGAGGACAAGGCGCCGGCGTTCCATCATATCGCCCAAGGGAACGACGAGCAGCATACCGAAAGCATAACCCACCTGAGTCAAGGTAGGGACCCAACCGATAGCATCGTAGGAAACGCCAAAGGAGAGACGGATTTGTTCGAGCAGGGGCTGGTTGTAGTAAAGGTTCGCAACCGTTAGAGCTGACGAACCCGCCATCACCAGAAGAGTGCTGCGTTTTAATTCATTTGAAGGAGTCATAGCGAAGGTCCTTTTCCAGAGAATGAAGTCAAGGAAAAGGACTTCATCCGATCAATGGCCGAGAGTACCATACAATCGATCGCCTGCATCACCGAGACCAGGAATAATATATCCCTTCTCGTTAAGGATAGGGTCGATCGCCGCAGTGGTGATCTCGAGATTGGGAAAGGCCCTCTGCACCGTTTCAATGCCCTGAGGGCTCGCGAGCAGGGCGATGAGGTGAATATTTTGCGCGCCGGCCGCCTCAATTTCCTTGAGCGCGGCAATCGCCGTATGGCCGGTTGCAAGCATAGGATCCAGGACGAAAACAGTATCAGCGCTGGAGATCTCCGGCAGATTTTTATAGTAGGAAAGCGCCTCTAAAGTCTTAGGATCACGTTTGAGGCCGAGGTATCCCACACGAGCAATTGGGACCTGCGCGAGCACGCCATCCAAAAAGCCAAGACCGGCCCTTAGCACCGCGACCAAAACCACAGTCGGATTTAGGCGAGGGCTCTGCATTGGAGCCATCGGGGTCTCGATGCGCTCCGCTGTCACAGGAAGATTTCGAGCCGCTTCGTAAAAGAGGAGATAGCCAAGGTCAGCCATCGCCCGACGAAAGGTGCCGATGTCGGTGCTCTTGTCCCGGAGCTGCGTGAGCCGGTCCTGAACAAGAGGATGATTCGCCACATAGACTTTGCTCATGCTATCTCCCTAACTCTACGGATTATGCTGCCAGAATACCAAGGACGACGAGGATCGCCACAAAAATTCCCATGAGACTTTCACCGGCGATAAAGCCTGCACTGACCGGAACAATTGTTTTCTCAGCGAGTTCCGGTTTCTTCTTTTCGAGGAAGAGAGCGATGGCTGCACCGAGAAACATTGCGATCGAGTTGTAAGCCGGCATCGTGAATGCGAGGCCGAATCCGGTTGCCGACGGCATATATTTTTTGGACTTCGGATAAAAATGCTCGATCAAAACGATGAGAATACCGAGGAGCCCGCCGGCCACGATTGCCCACTGTGCGGTTGGGTGAAGGGTGTTAAAACCCTTGGCGAGGAGTTCCGCCACACCTTTCCAGGTCTGTGCGCCCGGTGCCGGCCACTTGTCCGAGCCGAGGAGGTCGGCTGTGGGAATGAGCAGATGATAGGCGGGAACGACAAAGACCGAACCGGCCATCACCCCGAGAAATTGAGCCCAGAATTGCTGTTTCGGATCTGCATTGAGGAGATAACCGCTTTTGAGATCGGTCAGAAGATCGGCAGCGTGAAGACCGACGCCGGCTGTCACGTTAGCTGTCATCAGGTTAGTCGTGACGTTGCCCACATCAAGCGCTCCGAAGGTGATTTGAGTCATCTTGCCGAGCGCACCCGTTGGAGTTGTATCGGTTTCACCCGTCGCGCGACAGGCGACGATGGCGATGAAGAAACTCATGATGACCGAAAGGGCTCCCATCCAAATCTTGATGCCGAAGAGATACCATTCAAGAAAAACAACGATCGGCGCAAAGATTGCGACGCCGATAAAGAACCAGCTCATCGGAACTTCTGCGATCGACAATTTATCGGTTTCAATGCCAAAGGCCGAACCGACACTTTTCACTGCGCGAACAACAGTTTTCCATTGAAAGGCAAAAGCGAGCAAACCGCTTGTCAAAATCATCGAAGAACCAAACCATACCGACCAGGCAACGATATTTTTGTAACCCAATTTGCTATCGATAATCCCTTGCTCATAGAGCCAGGGCGCGAGACCACCGTAGTTGATAAAGGCGCCGAGGAGCATGCTCCATGCCGCACGAAAACCCATGATTGCACCAGCGCCGATCATGATAAGACTGCCTTCTACCGCAATGGTGAAGTCAGCCAGCGGGCGGCCGGCGAGAGTGCCAGGGAACGTGAATTTTTCAGGCAGATTAAAGGGAATCCAGCGGGCATGCGCATCGCGAAAGAAGCCAACGAATGCACCAGCGGCACCAGCCCAGGTAAGGTATTGGGCCTTTTTGTTTTCGCCCGTGTGATCATGAAGTGCACGAAGCGTTTCGGCAGCGGCTATGCCTGTTGGAAACCGCAGCTGCTCGACGTTGATCATCTGCTGCTTCATGGGAATGGCCATGATCACGCCCAGCATTGCGATCGCTGTGATCCAAAAGAACATCTGCCAGCCGCCCATCGACTGCCCTGTGATCATCATCAGAGCAGGGATTGCGGCAACGGTTCCTCCGCCAGTCATATAGCCAGCCGCACTTGCAACGGATTGCATCGCGTTATTTTCGAGCATGCCGAATTCTTTTTTGACAATGCGGGCTTTGAGAAGGAGCGAGAAGATCGCAAAGGCCAGGATACCGGCAGTGATCGAAACGCCCATGCTCCAACCCGTCTTGAGTGAAACGTAGAGATTCGACAGACTCATAAAGCCGCCAAGGAGCATGCCGGCGATGGCCGCCCGCACCGTGAGTTGGCGTGTCGATTGAGTAGGGGATAGGTCCATGAGAGCTCACTTCGGTCGCTTGGGGTTCTTGGAAATCCTGGCAGGGTAACGTTTTGCTGGCTGCTCGGATGGAATGTGGCCCAATGTAACGGTTTGTGAACTCTGGTTCAAAAGAATTTCGACGGGATGGAAAATAGCTGTTTAAAGGCGATAAAAATGCAGAAAAAGTGGCTTAAATTCGGTCATTTTAGGTAGGCCCTTGCCCGGTTCCACTGGGAAAGCCGGGCAGGGAAGAGATTTCATTTTGAAATCTGAGCAACTCGTTCGGCAATCTGCGCCGGATTGCGGGCAGGCAATGAGCAGCGGGTTGCCGAACATGCGAAGGCGGCAGCATCTTTTAAGGTCGGGTATTGAGCCTGAGTGTTGGGCAAAGGGCCTTCCGCGATGTCGAGCCAGTCCATGCGTTTATAGGTGCCGGGATAGGCAGCCGCGGCGAGGAAGAGTGCCTTCGCTGCCGGATCCGCTTTCTTTCCAACGACAGTTATATGGATAGGAGAAACGGATTCCTCGAGATCAACAAGCAAGGTGCCGGCCGAGAAGCGATCACTAAGCTGCGGGGATGCGAGATAACGCATGGCAAAGCGTGCCATCTCCTGGTGTTTCGCTTCGCCACTATAGTGAAAGAGAAGGTTTGAAAAACGCGCGAGATTAATATTCTCGTCGAGGTTTGGTGCCGGGGCAAAGGTTCCGGCGAGCATCGATTTCGAACTGAGATAACCGGCGGCTTTTGGACCCGCTCTAAAATTTTTGTCGATGAAGTCTGCTGCTGAGACAGCTCGCTGAAGCAAGGCGCGATCGGCTGTCACTGCGTAGAGCGCGAGGTAGGCCTGGCCCATAGCGAGCGTGTCCCCAAGATAGGGGCCGTCTTTCTCGCTCTCGCCATGTTTGAAGCCGCCGCCGCTGATCGAACGTTCTTTCGTGACCCAATCGCTCGCCTTGATCGCGGCTGCAAGGTATTGGTCCTCTCCGGTCGCTGCATAGGCCGAAGTCATTGCTTGAACGACCCAAGCGTTCTCTCGCGCATAACGGTTCTTATCGATGCGTGGAATTCCTTTTTTGCGTCGAGCCTTGTCATCGAGCTTAAAATAATCGTCGCTGTGTTTGCCCTGCACCACGTCCGCATCCTGACTCGTGTAGTAGGAGCCTTCGGGCGAGAGCAAAAACGTATTGAGGAACTTGGCAATGGCTTCGATGCTGCTCTTGTACGAAGGGTCTTTCCACTGTGCATAGGCAAGGGAATAGATCTTCATGTTTTCGGCTTGGAACTGCATGATCTTTTCAAAATGTTTTTCGGTCCAGACACCTCCGGTGGAGTATTGATAGACTCCTCCCCAAACGGGATCGATCAGATTTTTCTGAGCTTCGAGAGTTTGCTTCGCCATATCTTCAGCCTCCTTGTCACCCAGGGCAGCTTTTTTAATCGCGAGTTCGGTTGCATTCCAGTTGAGGAATTTTTGGTTGAATCCCCAGCTGCCTTGTTTTTTGTCATAAGCCGCTTTGAAAAGTCTTTCCTGGTTCGCTCTCGTTTCCTTACTAAGCGAATGACCCTCCGCAACAACAGCCGTTTCCTCCGGACTGATCGAAGGACCAGGCGTTGGATCGTCGACAAAAGCCTGAAGCATGATGAGCATCGCCTCGGGAGGAATATAACCGGCACGCTTGGCGATTTCTTTACCATCGGGAGCAAACAGAATCGTCGCAGGCCAACCAAAGTCTTCGTAGCGGGCGGATAAATCCGGTCTTGCATCCTGATCGACCCGGACTGCGATAAAGTGTTTGGCGAGGAGAGCCTTGACCTTGGCATTGGCGTAAGTCGTCTCTTCCATCACATGACACCAATGACACCAGATCGCTTCCAGATCGAGGATCACGAGTTTTTTCTCTTTTTTGGAACGCTCGAAGAGATCATCGCTCCAGCCCACCCAGTTGATGCCATCTTTCTCCTTGATTTTAGCAAAGCTTGGTTTTGGCAACGCGGTCGAGGCAATGGCGAAAAGCAGGAAGAGAAGGGATGCGGGAAAGCGCACACGTCTAATAATATGCATTGGCAACCTTTAGTCTGGGATGTTGAAGATTTATATCATAGGCGGTGCTTCTTCCCAAAGCTCAGCTCCATTGCCTAGGAATAGAGCAAAGTTCTAAAGCTGTATGCTGCAGCAGTCAGTCCTGCTTTGCTTAAATGGTCGTTCGATTTCCATCAAACATGAGTTCTACGAAATTTTATGTAACCAAAAGCCTTTGGCCGTCGAACACGGCTAGGAGAAGCAGCTTGAAAAAAAATTAACGGATTTTAATTGGGCGCGTTACAATTTTTCTAATTCCGTATATTCTTATTCGAGATTTTCAAATTACTGCTGTCGACTATCGCTGGTGCCCTCTGCCTGTTTAGGCTTTCGTTTGGCTATACTTGCTCTATTTCAGGGCATAGCATATACGTACTTTAGGGAGTTCCTCATGAAAGAACGCGCATTCGGATCAATCGTTGCTTCTGCTGTTGCTGGCCTTTTCGTTATGTCTGCTGCTCACGCACAAGACGCTGCTCCAGAAGCAAAAGCCGAAGCAACTAAAGCTGCTGCTTATTGCCAAAACGCTTCTTGCAAAGGCAAAAGCGCTTGTAAAGGCCACGGCAACGAAGCTTGCAAAGGTCAAAACAGCTGCAAAGGCCACGGCTTTGTTGAAGCTAAAGACGCATCAGCTTGTAAAAAAGCTGGCGGCAAATGGATCAAAGGTTAATCCTTAAAAGGAAATGAAATGTCCGAGACGAAAGATACCTTTGGTGTTGGATTTCGACCTCAACATTACGGCTGGGTGACAACGCATCGCCCGTCAGAGATCGACGTCTTCGAAATCGTCTCGGAAAATTTCATGGGCGTCGGCGGGCGCCCTAAATACTTCCTCGAAAAGCTCCGGGAAAACTACCCGATCATGATGCACGGCGTGAGTCTGTCCATCGGTTCCAAGGGTCCCTTCGATCCCCTTTATCTCAAGCAGCTTAAAGCACTTGCCGACTTTGTCGAACCGACGATGATCTCTGATCACCTGTCGTGGGGCCAACTCGCGCAAAGAAATTCCCATGATCTCCTTCCCATCGCTTATACGAACGAGAGCATGGATGAGCTCGTCGGCAAAATCGGATACCTCCAGGATTTTCTCGGACGACGTTTTTTTCTTGAGAATCCCTCGGCCTACGTGGCCTTTCAATCTGCTGATTACGATGAAGCCGGCTTTTTTGCCGAACTCCTGAAGCGCAGCGGCGCCGGGATTCTTCTCGATGTAAATAATCTCTACGTGAATCTCAAAAATCTCAATCAGGATCCCGAAGACTTTCTCCGTGCCTTGCGGAAAGAAGACGTCGGCTATTTCCACCTTGCCGGGCATAGCGATCAGGGCGATGTATTGGTCGATACCCACGATCATCCGGTGACGGATACGGTCTGGAGTCTCTACGGCAAGGCCCGCGAATATTTTCCCGGCACGCCTGCGGTTGTGGAATGGGACGGGAATATTCCCGAATTCCCCGTGTTGCTCGATGAGTGTAATAAAGCCCGTTTCTACAGCAAAAATTCCAAGTTGCCTCTTCTTTCGCCTGTATCCATTCCTGGACATAAGGATGGGGCGGTCGAAACCAATAGTGCCAAAGGCAATCTCTATAACTATTCGAAATTTTTTGAGCAGATCATTCGCCCCTTCGGGATCGAGGAAGACGGCACGGCAAATCTCAAAGCGGATCTTCCCGTCAAAGCCAGCACGGGTCTCAAGGTCTATAATCACGCTTATTTCCTAAGACTCGAAGAAGTTCTGGTCGATACCTTTGCGGCACTCTTTTTCGTCTGTGAGGAAGAAGGCTTTCGTTATCTCGTCGCCGCCTACCTCGAAAGTCACCCACCGATGGGATCAAGCCTTAAGACCGTTGGTGCGCATCTCGCAAGTTTTCTGCGTGATCCAGACTCCGAAGCGAAAGTAGACTTCGATTTCGGCGTTCCGCTCAACGTCCTCGCCGACATTGCCGCTATGGAATGGGCACGTTCGGAATGTTTCATGGCGCCCGACAGTTCTCATGCACTCAATCCCGAGCGACTCAAGGAATTTACGCCGGAGCTTTGGGAAAGCGCTATTTTTAAAACGTCAGGCAGCTCGCGGCTCGTAAACTGCGATTATGATATTTTACCTGTGCTCCATGCCCTCGACCGGGAAGAGGCCCCTTCGCCTCCGGACGAAGGCGCTTCGCAGTACCTTCTCTATCGGCAGGACTTCGCTGTGCTCGAGCTCTCCATTACGGGCGAAGAGGCAAGGCTGATTGAGGCCCTGGGCCGTGGAGTCACATTGATGGAAGCCTGCGATGCGCTGGCTTTTGATCGCCCCGGACACTATGGGACCGAAATGATTTCTCTCGTCGCCGGAAAGCTCCTCGACTGGTCGTCCAAAGGCCTGATCGAACTCAGCGAGCGCAAAAATCTCCGGCCCACAAAAGCAGCTGTGTCCGAGGCCAGTCTTAGCTGATAGTCTTGTCCCATGAATCAAGCGGGGACAGCATATGCGCGGCTCACAGACCCTTTTCTATGACGGACACTGCGGAACCTGTCACAAGTTTATTCGACTCCTCCTACGCTCGCGTTCGCGCGGGCTTTTTCGCTTTTATCCCCTCCATTTGCACTCCGCGATTTTCAAAAGCGCGCTAGACAATCAGGGACGAGCAATTACCGGTGACAGCATTGTCTTCGTGAGGAATGGCATTGCCCTCCAAAAATCGGATGCGGTCTTGGCTATCGCCTCGGAAATGGGGCTATTCTGGAATCTTCTAGGAATCTTTCGAATCATCCCGCGCCCACTTCGTGATGCGGCTTACGATTTATTTGCCAAATATCGCTTTTCGATCTTTGGCCGCGCGGAGCCAGAGGCCGTCTGTCAGATGGCGGATCCTGAAGTCAGAGCTCTATTTCCTACAAAGCTTCCCCCGAGTTTTGAAATTTTCAGGCGGCGTAAACATTTTTTATCGGCGAATTGGAACGATCTGATCTTTTTCAATTACGAAGTGCCAGCCGAAATTTTAAAACCCTATCTCCCAAAAGGCACCGAGCTGGATCTCTGGCAGGGACGGGCTCTCGTCTCGCTTGTTGGCTTTGATTTTCGCCGCACGCTTGTCCTTGGGATGTCGATACCCTTTCATAAAGATTTTGAAGAAGTGAATCTTCGGTTTTATGTCACGTACAAGGCGAGGGCCGCAGGTGGCGAAGAGCTGCGCCGGGGAGTGGTTTTTGTCAAAGAACTCGTGCCACGTTTTGCGATCGCGATGATCGCCCGGGTTTTCTACAATGAAAACTATAAGGCGGCGCCGATGAGTCATGAGCGGCGCCCGGATTTTCTGCGCTACACTTGGCGAACCAGCAGCGGGACGTGTAGTTTTAAAGCTCATTTGAGTGGCGAAGCGAAGCCCGCTCAAACCGGGTCGATTGACGAATTTATCACCGAGCATTACTGGGGATATGCTGCCCAGCGGGATGGCTCGACTGTGGAATATGAAGTGGATCATCCCAAATGGGATCTCTGGTCTGTGACGGACGCCGAAGTGCTAGGTCCCATTCGAGAGGAATACGGCGAAGCCTTTGCGCCTTATCTTAAAAATCCCGTCTCGGTTTGTGTTGCTGTCGGCTCTCCCGTCCGGGTCTTTGCCGGCACAAAATTAATCTAGGAGTGGGCATGGATTATGTAAGCATTTCCGAGCGAAATCATTCCAAAGCGGCTCCGGATTCCTGGTCTGTGGTCATTGCAGATGTCAGAGGCTCTACCGAAGCCATGAAAGCCGGCCGGCAGCGCGATGTGAATCTGGTTGGAACGGCTTGTATTGCTGCTATTCGCAATCACTATGCGCCTGGTGAAGTGCCTTATGTCTTCGGTGGCGACGGCGCGACTTTTCTCGTTGCCGAGGATAAACTCTCGCATTGCCTAAGTCTCCTTGCGAGCGTGCAAAGCAGCGCGATTTATAATCTGCAGCTTGAACTGCGGGTGGGAAAGATTTCGGTGGCAGACCTTCGTCGGCAAAACGGCGAGATTTCCATCGGCTATCTCAGGGGGGCGGGCGTGGAAACGGTGCCCTATTTTCGAGGGAGTGGGATCGCTCTCGCGGATCGTCTTATTAAAGAATCCTGGTCGAGAGAATCTTTCGATTCCTTGATGCTGAGCAGTGACACGCCTGATCTCAGCGGATTATCCTGTCTTCATCGCCCCTTTAGGTCACGGCGGGGCAAAATTCTAAGCGTCATCGTCGAACTCCGCACGGAGCGGGGCGAGGCCTCCGAGGATGAGATCCTGGCGAGAATTTTTGCGATGCTCTCCGAAGCTGGCCCACTCAATCGCCTCAGACCGATCCAGGAAGAAAACCTTGAACGGGCCTGGCTGAATGAGACTTGGAAAGCTGAATCCAAGCTTAAGGCTCAGGCGAAAAATTCCATTTCGCTCGGAGTGAATGAGGCCCTCGTTATCCTTCGCCAGTATGTAAGCAATAGTTTTTTTCGCCTCGATTTCTTAGGTAAATTCGTCGGCAAAAAATCTATCTACATGAAGCGGCTGCTGCAGCAATCGGATTGGATCAAGATGGATGGTGTTTTGAGGCTTGTGATCGATGTCGATGCGAACGAAGAGAAAATGATTCGCAAGCTGCTCGAAGATCTGCGGCAGGAAGGTAAAGTCCTCTACGGGATTCATGAAAGCGACTCGGCGTTGATGACCTGTCACCTGAGGAGTATGAGGACTCAAGAGCATTCGCATTTTATCGATGGAGCGGAGGGTGGTCTGACTATTGCGTCCATTCAACTGAAAGAGCAAAAGCTTGAACTTTTAAAGCAAAAAAAACCGTCGTGACCCTAAGGTCCGACGGTTTTTTAGCGAACGAAGATTCAAGCTGGAGTTTTTTTGTCCGAGCCTGCAACTTTAACAATCTTGTTATAGACGCCGAGAAGGAGGAATGGGGAAGCCCACTGTCCTACGAACTGGCTTTTGTCTTTCGCGCCAGCGATTTGGAGGCCCGCTGAAACTGCCATCGAACC
>SEDW01000725.1 GCA_004193325.1 Pseudomonadota bacterium
GATCCTGGCTCAGCCGAAGTGCTGAGAAGAGGAATCAATCATAGGCTCTCGGTGTCGCATAGTCACCTTTGGATGATGAATATCGCCAATAAACGGTCTAGCGAACTCATCTTTAGAAATATGATATTAGATACTTATGGTGACCCTACGAGGAAATTAGACAAGATCTTGATCGGAGAATTTTATGACAAAAAGGTCGCGGTGTTACGACTCTCGCCCGGCTGGGACTTACGCAGCTCGAAGTAGCTGAATGAGGCATTAATTTTAACTTAACTTACTGAAACATTGAACCTTCTCAAGTTATTTTCGTTCATTACCGATACGCGAACAAACGTTTTGGAGAATCCGCGCAATGAAAATCGCTCACAGTCTAGTTTTTCTCGGTCTCCTTGCCTGTAACAAGAATGAGGATGCTGCTCGCAATGCAGTTCAGGTTAAAAATCAATCTGCAAACGTTGAACAAACGACCGACGAGACTGATAAGGACAGTGATAAAAAATTGGAAAGCGATGATGGCGATCAGAGAGTAGAAAGCTATGTCTGCCCTAAGCAAGCCGAGCTTAAAGCGCTCCCATTCGAAGCCAACATTCGCCAATTCGTTTTTCAGCGCCCTGGCACTAACTGCAATGGCTTGAACTATGTTCAAGCTTGTCCAGTCGTTCCGTTTATTGAAGCGGCGTCTGCCAAAAAAGGCAAATCGCTGAAGTTTGCTGAAGTCTCTGCACTAGACATTTCCAGCGCTCAGGGAAGTTCTTCCAAAACATCTAATGCTTATTTTCTTGAATTCAAAGTTCTTCAAGATCAAACCGAACTGTCTGTTGCCATCGCTGATATCAAACTCAGCTCCCCACTCTCGCTGACTCTGATGAATCGTGAGGGGATTGAATCTCTGTCCTACGCGAATATACAAGTCGCGGACGCTTCCAAAAAAATTGATCAGTCGCTTTTCGAGAAGAAAATCGTTCTTCCAGTCGGGAGCTATAGTTTTGTTCTTAGAAGTGACAAGGCTGAGATAGCTGCTGTGACGATCACGGCAAATCAAGACATAGAAGATCTGGGTGTAGTTCGTGCCAAGGGTTCAAATGGCAATGGATATTGCAACTAAGATCTGACTTCAAACTTAGATCACTGAGAGAATTTAAGTTTCCGGGATTAGATAGAATAAGAAAAGGCCGGGCATTGAGCCAGGCCTTTATTCGTTTTATCTTCGTTCTCTAGGTTAGAAAATTTTGATTGTAGGTGCTGCAGGTGGAATCGTTTTGTCCTTTTCAGGAACGCTGGCGATGCCGGCGGCTTCCTGCTCAGACTTAACGTGGCGTCCGTAGACGACTTCGAAGACTTGTTTCACGCCGTTAGTCTCTTCGATATCGCGAACGAGGCGGTCGACTTCGCCTTTTTTCTGAATTATGGCTTCTTCGAGCTCACGAATTTCGCCAACCATTTTGTCGTTCAAGCGTTGCAGCTTGTCGACCTTGCGACCGGCATCATCGATGATCGATGAGATATCAATTTTGGCTGAAAGCAAAGTCTTTTGGACGATGATGACAACCATTTCTTTTTTGCTGTCGGGCAATTCGCGCATGAGGCGAATCACGTCTTCGATGGTATAGGGCGACTTATTCACTTCCGACCCTTCCTTTTGCGGAGTGGCATTGACAACAGTTGGAGTTGCGGCAACGGGTGTGGTGCCGATCGGAGGAACGCTTTTTTGCACCAACGGAGGCTGCGGATTGTTTGATGACACAGCGATGGTCTCCAGTGTGGGGAGTTCTTTGGAATCGAGCGTGTCTTTTCTTTGTCGCTGGACCTCTGGGGCCTCTGCGAATCCGAATCCACTCGTTTTCTTACCAAAAATACTCAATGTCGTTCTCTCTAGTTCTCTGTAACAGGAGGTTCTTCGGCAAATCATGGACGAAACTTGAGAAAACACCCCTCGATTTAAGATATAGTCTCATAATTCCATATACTTAAGATTATTTTGAGCTAAGCCTTCGGAAATGCTCAGAAGCTGCCGATAGACCTCTCGAGGACCATTAGATGCAACATGCGCTAACTACAATCGGGCAATACGAAATTTTGGAGCTGGTCGGCGAAGGAGGACTTGGAAAGGTCTTCAAAGCTCGCGACACGGCGACGAATCAAATCGTTGCGCTTAAACTCCTCCACGCGCGCTACGGAGCAGACGAGCGCTTCCTCGGCGTCTTCCATCGCGAATTGATGATGCACCGCACGGTCTCACATCC
>SEDW01000726.1 GCA_004193325.1 Pseudomonadota bacterium
GCCATCGCGAATCGACCCGATATTCTGCTCGCGGACGAACCTACGAGTGCCCTCGATCCCTTGACTAAACTCGAGGTGATTCGTTGCCTCGAAGATCTTCGAAAGGATATGGGTCTCACTATTGTCATCGCCACGCATGAGATGGGAGTGGTGAAAAGACTTTGCCATCGCGCTTTGCTGTTCAAAGATCATGAGATTCATGAAGAGCTTTTAGTTGAAAGACAAGAGATTCACCCGAAGTCTGACTTTGCGAAGCTCTTCATGGAGGTTCCATCATGACTCCAGAATTTCTCGGCGAACTTTGGCAAGCCGTCTTAGAAACTCTGACCATGCTGGTCGTGGGTTTAAGTATTGCCGGCGTCCTAGGGCTGGGCATTGGCACAGCTCTTTACTGGTGGAATCATAAGCTCCTCGGGCAAAGCCCTTGGACCTATCGCATCGTCGGAACACTCGTCAATATCGTGCGCTCTTTCCCCTTCGTCATCCTCATGATTGCGGTGATTCCACTTTCGCGACTGTTGACCGGCAGCTCGATCGGAGCACTTGCCGCAACGGTGCCGCTCTCGATTGCCGGAACTGCTTACTTTGCGAGACTGGTCGAACTCAGTTTGAATGAAGTGCCCGATTCTATTCTTGAGGCTGGCACAGCTATGGGCGCCAGCAAGAAAAATCTCATTTTCAGTGTGATATACAGCGAAGCCCGTTCTACACTTGTGCTCGGATTTACATCGTTAAGCGTCAGCTACCTCTCCTATACTGCAGCAGCCGGAATTATTGGCGGCGGCGGTATTGGTGATCTCGCGATTCGCTATGGATATTATCGCTTTCAAACAGATGTGATGATCGTGACTGTCATCGGTCTCATCATCGCTGTGCAAATCTTTCAGGCACTCGGCAACCTTACCGCCCGCCTGCTCGACAAGCGTAATTAACAAGGAACTTCATATGAAACGCAGTCTTCTTACTCTAGCTCTAGCACTGTCCTCAGTCCTCGGAACGCAGGCACGCGCTCAATCGAAAGACGTCAGCATTGGCGCCACGATTGGGGATTTCGCTGATATGGTGAATGAAAGCGTGAAGCCTCAGCTCGAAAAAAAGGGCTATAAGGTTAAGCTCGTTCAGTTCACCGACTATGTTCAGCCCAACATTGCCCTCGCGGAAAAGCGCCTGGATGCGAATATTTTTCAGCACAAGCCTTATCTCAAGGAATTTGCCAAGGAGAAGGGCTTGAAGCTTTCTCCCCTTGTCCAAATCCCAACTGCTCCCTTGGGTCTTTATGCTGGCAAGAAAGCGAAGCTGGCAGATATCGCCAAAGGCTCGACGATCGCCGTACCGAATGATTCGACCAATCTCGCTCGCGCGTTGAGACTCATCGCGGATTTGGGCTGGATCGAACTCAAAGCTTCAGACAAGCTGATCCAGGTGGGTTTGAAAGACATCACGAAGAACACGAATAATCTGAAGATTGTTCAGCTCGAAGCAGCTCAGTTGCCTCGCGCCAAGGAAGATGTGGACTTCGTCGTCATCAATGGCAACTACGCAGTAAGCTCTGGAATCGGCCTCAAGTCAGCTCTATTCTTTGAAAAGAGTGATGCTTATCTCAACTGGGCTGTGGTTCGCACAGAGGAATTGAATGGGCCCTTCGCGAATGATTTGAAAGCGGCTTTGAGTTCCCCTGAATTCAAGTCCTATGCAAAGAAGAAGTTCGAGGGCTACCGTTACCCGACGGACTGGAAATGAATTAAAATTCAGGTCTCGCGTGGATTTGAATAGCAGTTAGGATCGCTCAGTCTTTAGGCTGAGCGATTTTTTTGTGGGTTAAGAAGTTCTAAGCCACTGATTCTTAAAGTTTTGGGAGAATTTTCCGATAGTTCTGGACTGTGGGAGACTTCGCTTGAAACGACTGAAAACAAGCTTGGAATGGGAACTAAACTCCTGGAGGGGTTTGGGGAAACTTGCGCTTTTTATCATTCTGACAATGCTCATCACTGGGCCGGTTCAAGCCCAAGCAGCTCCTGCCGTCAGCATTTGTAAGAAAAAAATCCTTATCGTCCCGGCATCCGTGAACGACCCTAAATTTAACAGTTGGCTGATCCAGCAGGCTAAGACGGCTTTTCTTAAATCGCATAATCTTAAATGCAACCCCTTCTATAATGTCAATGTCAGTGCCGAGCAGTACGATTTTCTGGGCCTCCATGCGAGAAACCCGAAGGTTGTAAAGTCGAGACAGCT
>SEDW01000070.1 GCA_004193325.1 Pseudomonadota bacterium
ATCGACGTTTGCATCTCAGGATTCTGCTTCGCATCATCGATGAGACGAGTGGGCAATAGCGCTTCCATCAAAGCCATATTCGCTTGAGGACCTTCATACCAACGTTTGTAGTAGAAGTAGTTCCGCATGACGAGCTTCACGTAGCTTCGGGTTTCCTTGTAGGGAATCCTCTCGATGAAAAGGATCAGATCCGTACTGTCGATGTTTGCCAGCCAGCGTTCCGTCGCTCGTGGATTCGCGTTATAACTCGTCAGGACAAAGACCGGATGCTTATATTTCTTCAGAAGACGATCGACGTGATGCACACCGAGCATAACATTTGTTTCGGGGTCAGAGAGATTCTTCTCGTCTGACAGAGCGCCTGATACGAGACCCCCTTTCCCTGCATCCACGTAGTTTCCGCTGCTTCCAACCGAGCGAGCTTCCATGCGAGCAGTCGCCGGCATCATCTGCATCAGGCCACGGGCACCGACTGGCGATTGAGCCTTAGGGTTGAAAACACTTTCCTGACGAATGATTGCATTCACGTAGTGAGGATCGACGCCAAGTTTTTTCGCATAATGATCGACCAGAGGAGCAAAGCTTCTTGGGAAGAGAATGCGTTCCATACCCTTGGGCAGAGTCGCTCGGTAAACCTTACTCAGGTTCTGGTAGCTCTTGACCGCACCCAGATAATCGGAGGAAGCGTACTGAAAGATCGCTTTCGCGAGCAAACGATGATCGTTGTTGGGACCCAGTGGAATCTCCGCGATCTCACAAGCCGCTTCGGCCTTGAGGCCGCCCGCTAACAGATTTTCGGCACGATCGAGAATGGCCCGGTCGCTTTTTTGGAAATCCTTAAGCATTTCCGTACGGCTAAAGACAGGCACCTGCATCGGCGGGAGGAAGTAGGTTCGGCTATTCATCTTCTCAAGCGCGAGTTGACCAAGAGCCCCGTAGAAGGTGGAATAAAATTCTTGCGCCAAACGCTGCCAGAAGAATTCGGCACGTTTTTTCTGATCTTTTTCGTAGTAGATTTTACCCGCCCAATAAAGGGCCATCGGCAGACTCGCCGAATCACGATCGTTAGAAGCCTTGCGCGACTCACGATCGATCAGGTTGATCGCGGCGGCGAGTGCTTCATCACTTTGTTTTTGAATCGCGGCGATGACAATCGTCTCGCTCAGCGCTTCGTTGACTTTTTCATCTTTGGGATAGAGTTCGACGAAAGTTTTGAATTTCTTCTCCGCTTCCTCAAAATTCCCCTCGTTCTCGACGATACGCGCATAGGTGAAGAGTGCATCGGCATGCACTTCAGGATTGCTCTTCTCCGACTCGGCAATGAGTTCGTTGAAGATCGCGCGAGATTCCTCAAACTGATTTCGGCCCCAAAGAATCAGGGCGCGTTTGCGTTTGGCCAATGCCTCGCCGACAAAACCGTAACGGGTTTTGAGGTGGGGTTCCATCTGTTCCCAATAGGTCAGACGGTTCTTGTCCCCTTTACCGCGCCAGCAGCTCTCAAGCTTGGAGCCGCTCGATTCAATGAGATTGAGGAATTTTTTGTCTTTATCTTCCCGCACAGCTGCAACGAGCTCGCCTTGAGCGCGCTCACAAGCTTCTTCCTTCGAGGCTTTATCAGCGGCATCGGTACGAGCCTTCACAGGACTCGGCTGCATCATCTCGACTTTTTCCTCGAAGAGGTCGGGATAATTGCTAACGAGTCGAGGATAAGGCGCCAGTGCAGGAACCAGTTCTTTGCGCAGGTCTTTGATCGTCACATCATCGAGGCGATAGATAAGGGTTCTCAGACCTTCCTCTTGAAACTGAGGAGATTTGAATTCCTGAATCATCGCCAGAAAACGCAATGCATCGTCTTTTTTGAGCTGAGACTTTTCGCTGCCGCGCATTTCTTTCAAAATCACGCGTTTTCGAGGACAGCTGACGCCGCCGCTCGCAAGAAGCATGGATTCGACTGCGTGTTGATCGGCCGAGCTGAGCTCGCCGCTCTCGATCAGAGTCTGACCCAAGTAAGGGAACATAGGAGCATCTTTGAGCTCCTTCTCTTTAGCCTGTAAGAATTTTAGGGCTTTCTCCGAGGCACCTTTGCGACCGGTCGCACGGCGAATGTCCCACATGAAGCGGGAATATTCATCGAGGTTTTTCGAAAATTTTGAATACTCCGCATCCGATAGCAAAAGTGGTGAAGCACCGTTTTGCATCGCTCCGATCCACTTGTCAAAAGCTTCATCAGCTTGACGAACACCTGGACGAATCTCGCGCAACGGCTGATTCTCTGGAGGTGTAAGCGCAAAAATTTGCTGACTTATACCGCTGACAGCAAGAAATCCCAGAATACTGAGACGCAGTCGATTCATGTATGTACCAGGTGCTAGGGGGATGAGAGATATATTCTTGTAAGAATAGCACGGTGGCTTTCCGGCGAGAAAGCCAAAAAAACGGAAGTTTCAGAAGCGTGAAAAAGCTGGCGGGCGTGTGTTAATTCAGGACTTTGAACTCACGTTGGGAGGCAAGATAATGTGTTCACTACCAAAGCTTGCGATCCCTTCCTTTCGTACCCAACCCGTTTTTTGGTCGGAAAGTCCAATCTTCACCCAGTCACCCGTGGTTTCCAAAATTTGAAATGGTGCTCCAGCATGGAGTTCAAAGATAACCACAGATTGTGTAGGCCCAGAATAAGCCTCCAGCTTGGGCGTAGACACAGCCCCGAGAGGCGGCGCAAATTTTGTTTTGTAAACAAGGCTCGTGGCGCTGTAGGCACTGACGAGGAAAAAGACCAGACCTAAAGAGATGGCGGCGGGACGCAAACGCATCTTGAGTATGGAATAGCTGATGAGCGTGGATGCGAAGACAAAGAAAATAACGGAGATGATCAAGAGCTCCCGCTCGCTCGCCCACTGGTCGAGGAGAAGAGCGGTTTCCGGAGGCCTTGGAAAGCTGGTATCGAGCTTGTCAGTGGTCTGGCCCATGAGAAAGTGCAGATTATATTCTTCGCCGCGAACAGGATTTTGCCCGAGAGGCGGAGCATAGATCATCTGATCGAGAGCGCTCCAGACTTCGCGGAGTTCGACGAGAGTGTCGCGATCCACGGCTTTGGCACGTAGAAAACCCTCGATGTCGCGAAGAGTCACAGCGGCTCCGCTCACACCGAATTTAGCGCCGGTATAATTTTTAAAACAGCCCTGAGCCATTCGTAAAGCGGCAGCCAGATCTTGCTTTTGCAGACACTGATGCGCCGCTTCCAATTCTTTCTTTGAGGATTTGAAAGCCTTGTTTGCCCGCTGGGCCCGAAGTTGATCGTCAGCAGGGCTGCGTGTTGCCGCAATCCAGGCCGACGCTCCCATAGCACCAGCAGCAGCAAGGATGAGTCCACCTGCAATCATCCAGTCCGTCTGCGTGAGGCGATCGTTGCCTTTGAGGAGCCGCGACGCATGGGGTTCCACCAGGTCTTTCGCCATCAGTTCAACCGATTTCTGATCATTACGGGCCGGAGTCTTCGGCAGAGGCGGAGCAGGCGTTGTGGAGGAAGCGCTAGCTGCTGCAGGGGCTGGCGCCTGAGCAAGAGCCTGACCACCGATCTCAATGGTGCCGAGGTCCACTTCGAGATCCTGGTAGGCTCCCTTACTTGGATTGAAAGTCTGAACCACGAGCTTTCCGAGCGGGAAAGTTCCAGGCTTATTGGGGACGATTGCGTATTTAAAGGTTTTTTCTGAAGTAATCCCTTTATCGCCGTCGATGTCCTCGCGACCTTCAGGCTTGTCTTTATAAACCTTCGCGACGGAACTGTTGAAGGGCAGATTCAGGTCCGACATGCTGCTACTTGAGCCCTGTCCCTGAACATTCACCGTCAGATTTAGGGTATCTCCAGCATTTCCGCTGCGTGGACTCAGTCCTGCTGTCATCGCGAATTCTCCGATCAAACCCGAAAAATCCTTGCGTCTCCCCTCAAGCGGCAGGGGCAAAATTTTAAGATTGCCTGGCTCGGTGCGCAGTCTTTTTTCCTGCATTTCAGTCGAGCCCATCATGTCATCAAAAAAGGAGCGGGACCGCTGACGTCGATTCACAGCCACTCGAGCGACGAGTATCGCGGGTTCAATCGCAAAGTCACCTTCACGGGTGGGAATGAGAACGGCATCAAGTTCGGTCACGTTATATTCATTGCCGTTACGCATCTGGGTGAAGGATTTTTGCCCCTCGACGTTTTTCACCTGAAAGGCCGATGGATATTTGAAATCAGGTTGAGCGCCCACGACTTTGACACGGTTGAAAACCCGAATCTTCACGCCGATCGCCTCGCCTACATAGGCCGAAGTTTTGGCAAAGGTTCGTTCCACAAAGATCCCACTCTCCTCGCCGCGTGTCGCCTGCGCTCCGCCGGCTGCGCCTTGGCCCTGACCCTGGGAAGGCGTTGCATTCGCATCAAGAACCTTCATTTCTAGAGGAAGCGTCTGCATGTCCTTGCCATCGACTTTAAGCTTCAAGGCAGGGATCGTAAACGTTCCCACTTTCGCTGGAGTCAAAACAAACTGGACCTGCACTTCTCGCGAATACTTGCCGTTGACGATAGAAATGTTTTGGCTTTTGCCTGCGGCTCGCGCTTCAATCCCGTCGATTGCCGGAAAATTGACTTCGTCGTCAAAGCTACCCTGAATGATCAGCGTATAGACGAATTGATCTTCGATGGTGCCTTCGGGTTTATCAAGTTCACCCGTAAGAACGCCTGCCAGCGCCGTCACCGAAGACAGGCACCAGAGCATCATTGCCATAAGGCTGCACTTACCAATTTTTGCCATCTTTTCCTCTTTGGCCTGTGGCCTCGGTATCCGTCAGTGGATAACGTCCAATTTTGTCATCGATCGAACGTAAGAGTCTTTCTGCTTCCTGCTGCTTGAGTTCGGCCTGAGTGAGGACGGCTTGCGCCTTCTTACCTTCCGGACTCTCTGGGGCTTTGCCTTCTTCGGGCTTGGCTGCCTGAGCCTGTTTCTGGGCGTCCTTCGCCGGATCTTTGTCCTTATCCTTATCCTTTTGTTCCTGAGCCGCCTGAGCCTCTTGCTCCTTAGACTTTTCGTCTTTCTTGGCGTCTTGCTCTTTCGCCATCTGCTCTTTGGATTTGCCGCTCTCTTTGTCCTGCTCGGCTTTCTTTTCTTCGGCAGATTTCTGCTCAGCCTTGGACTTTTCCTCCTCGGCCTTTTTCTCTTCGGCAGACTTTTGGTCCTGGCCCTTGTCCTGATCTTTGGGCTGACCATCTTTCTTAGGATCATTCTCTTTGTTCGAGGCGTTTTGTTCCTCTTTTTTCTGATCCTCGCTCTTCTCCTGATCCTTTTTATCTTTGTCCTTATCATCCGCCTGTTTTTGAGAATCTTTCTTATCCTGATCCTTCTTCGGCGGCTGATTTTTCAACTGCTCTTCGACCCATTCGAGATTCTCCCGAATCGCCTTATTATCGTTGTCAAAGGATAAGGCTTCTTTAAGGCTGTCCCGAGCAGGCTCCAGCTCTTTTTTGTCGATGTGAATACTAGCTGTGTTATGCAAGGCCCTGGCTTTGATCTTGGGATCGCTTCCGGCTGCAGCTCTTTGGAGAAATTTCATGGCATCATCAGGCTTGCCTGCCTTGTACGACGCCACAGCGGCGTTATAGGTCGCAACCTGATTGCTCTGAGGACCAGAGGCGTAGGCTGCAAAGTCCTTGGCGGCTTCCTCGAACTTCCCATGATCGTAGGCATCGTAGGCCGCACTGAGGTCTTTGCTTCGACCGAAGATCAGCTGATCGAGCCTTTCCATAAGCGAGCGTGCCTCGGCAATACTGCTTTGAAGCAGAAAGAACAGACCTAGCCCTGCCGCGATTTTTAATTTCATAACGCCTGTCCGACCTTCAAACTATTCAGCCATAGTCCGACCTGCTTTTCCCAACGTTTTCGCTCTTCTTCATCCGCTATGCGATGAGCAAAGAGAACCTTATCCGCGGTCTTTAGAAATTCTGCACAGTCTGCCTGAAAATCCGATGAGAATTCGGAATTCTTTTGCAGATGCGCCAGGATTTCAGAGGATGTAAAAGCGGTATAAGGCTTGCCGAGCCTGAGCTCCAGTCCCTGCCGGAGGGAATGGTTGAGAATCCCTATGACCTCTGACGACGAAGAATTTTGCTCGAGCGCTTTCAGCTCAAGGTCGAGCCGTTCCCAAGGTGAGAGTGCCGGAATGGGCTGGGGCTTCCTCTTTTTCTTGCGTCGCCAGAGAACATAAGCCAGGGCGAAGAAGAAAATAAGCAAAACACCGACCGAAGCATAGACGATCGCTGTCGTCATGCCTAACGTCGAAGACGCTGCCATATCGAAGATCCCATGGGGAGCTTTTGCATCCGCTGCCATAACGTTTCCTCAGGGCACTGGAATCTGGGCCAGAATTTTCGTAATCATTTCTTCTGTCGTCATGTTCTCAGCTTCGGCTTCGAAGCTTGGAATGATGCGGTGGCGCAAAACATCTTCGGCGATGTCTTTGACGTCCTGAGGAATCACATAAGCTCGCCCTTGGAAAAGCGCATTCAAACGCGCGGCTTTCTCAAGATTGATCGAGGCACGCGGACTCGCCCCCACGCGAATCAGATTCTCAAGTCTGGGAACGCCATAGGCCGCAGGACGACGAGTTGCGAAGACGATATCGACAATGTATTTGCGGATATTCTCAGCCACATGAATATGGGGCACGAGCGATTGGAAATGTTCGAGATGACGAGCACTCACGACTTTTTGCAAAGGTTTGAGTTCGGCCGACATCAATCCGACGACCCGCATTTCCTCTTCGGGAGTCGAATAATCGACTTTAAGCTTAAAGAAGAATCGATCGAGCTGAGCTTCCGGAAGAGGATAGGTTCCCTCTTGTTCAATCGGGTTTTGCGTCGCGAGCACAAGAAAGGGCTTTGGCAGCATATAAGTCTGGTCAGCAATTGTAACCTGACGCTCCTGCATCGCTTCGAGTAGAGCCGACTGCACCTTGGCAGGCGCACGGTTGATCTCATCGGCAATGAGTAGATTCGTAAAGATCGGACCCTTTTTTACTTTAAAATCGGCGAGACGCGGATCGAAAATCTGGGTTCCGATCACATCCGCAGGCAAGAGGTCCGGGGTAAACTGCACGCGGTTAACCTGCAATTCCGAACATTCCCCAAGGGCTTTGACGGCAGTGGTTTTAGCAAGGCCCGGCAGACCTTCGAGCAGGATATGCCCCTGGCCGATGAGCCCCATGAGGAGACGTTCAACGACTGCATTCTGGCCGATAACACGTTCGCCCATGGTGGCAAGAATGATCTTAGTCGCTTCCGCAGCAGCTTCAACTTTAGCTTGAATATCTTCTTGCATAAACTTTGATCTCTCCCTATCGATCCCTACGCTTGGCCACAAATCCGCGTAAGCTATTAAACACCCAGAAAAATGCCGGAGACAAGAACAAGAACAAAAATCCCATACCGCCTTGAGCTCCAGAACCGATTACACCACAGCCTGAACGAACCGCATCCGGTCTCTCAGAGACGATGACAGGCGAGGTATCAAGGCTCGGATCGATCGCCGTGAGAGCATTCACAACACCGCTGCCAAGAAGGGGAACCAGACCAGCTCCCTTGATGTCGGGACGGTAGGCGTTGTTGATTCCGTCCGAGTATAGCTTGCTTGGATTTGAGGTTTCAATAAGACGAGCTTCCAACTGACTCGCCGTGAGATTGGGCTCTTGCGAGAGAACAAGGCCAGCAATGCCTGCAACCATAGGCGAGGCCATGGATGTACCTGCGCGACATTCTGCACCGCCGCCTGGCACCGACGACAAAATTCCGTTGGAAGGTCCACAGGCCCCATCACCGGGTGCCGCGATATCGACCCACATACCAAAGTTGGATGACGTGCTTTTGAAAGGTTTATTCGTATCGCTCTCGACGTTCGACACCGCGAGCACATCATCAAAGCCGGCCGGATATTGACGTTTCATCGTGTCTTCGTTACCTGCGGCGGCTACCAGGAGAGTGCCGCGGCCGTAAGTCTTCAAGGCTTTGATGAAGAGTTCCACAGAACGGGAGTTTTCGAATTTACCGAAGGAGGCATTGATCACGCGAACGAGAGGCTGGCCTCCGCTTTTGAAGCCCGAGATGTAAGCGAGACCCGCGAGGATTGAAGAATCTTTGATGGGAAAACTTTCCTCGCCACCTTTAGTTTCAACCTCAACGACTTTTACGACCAGGATCTTACAGTAGGGGCACATGCCTGTGAACTCGGTCGAATTACGGCCACCGATGATGCCCGCGACGTGAGTGCCGTGTTCGCATTGGCCACTCGATAATGGACAGGTCTCACCAAAACCACCTGTGCCGGTGGGATAAACGCTGCCGTCACCCAAAACATCTTTGGTCGCGATCGTGGTGTTACAGCCGTAGATATCGCCGTTACACTGCTTGTTCTGACCTTCTTCGTTGAGAAAGATCGAATCTTTGAGATTGGGATGAAGAACATCGACCCCGGAATCCATGACGGCAACAAGGGGCTCGGCTTTGACTCCAAGAGTGGAAATCTTTTCGATCGCATCGATGAAGGACACCTGTTCGATCCAGGGGGTCGAGTTATTGCCCTTAAAGGCACTGATTAGCTTATCTTCGGTCTCGCCTTTGGTCGCTCGTTGAAAGTTGGGTTCGGCAAAAACAATCTTCTTCGCCGCATACCACTTATCCAACTGACGTCTGGCTGAGGCCTCGTCATCAAATTGAACTTCGGTGAGATGTGTGAACTCATCCGGAACATTTAATCCCGAATGAACGAATGGGTGAGCGTCAAGATTAAATTCCTGACTGAAAGATCGTCCCGGGTAAGTCAGATTCAATCGCGCAATGGAGCGATGCGCATTCACCATACGGGTGTTTTGAAGCATGCTTTGCAGACTATTCTGAATTTGCAGGATCGACTTGGCTCTTGGCGCTTCGGTAGCGGCCTCGCGAAAAGCGACGAGATAACTAAAAGGAACAACGTCGCCCTGCGCACGCTCCAGATCAGTTGCGAAGCGTAGATCAGGACCTGTGGGTAGCGGACTCTGTTCATCACGACCACAGGCCTCAATCATGAGGACGAGTGAAAACATGAGAAAGACAAGACTGTAACGGCGCAAAGGAAATCCTCCGAGTCTGATTTTTCATAATACGTGCCGGAGGAGCAAAGCCTCAACTCTAATCCTATGATCTTGCCAACTGACTGCTCAGCTTATTAAACGAGCATGACTGTCGCTGGAGGCAATAGGCAAAAGGGCAGATTGATGTTATCCACAGGCGCAGTGGATAAGGTGGAAAAGGAAAGAATTTAAGCATGTAATTTCAATATGTTAATAATTCTGCTTAAATTTTGTGCATAGTGTGGTTTTTCAGAAATGAACACTATATGTGGTAGACCAAAAGAACCTCACGCCAAATCTATTCATAGCTTCTCAGCAGTAGAACTTGGAAAATGAACAACTTCGATGCCTACAGTAGCAAAAAGCTCAAGCGAAGAAAGCGAACGATAAGGTTGCGCGTAGTATATTTTCTTGACGTTGCCAAGATTAATAAGACGCTTTGCACATCCCGTACAAGGAAGGTGGGTTACGAACGCGTATTTTTCGATAGTGCGCGGACTGTCGCAGTTAATTACGGCATTTTCTTCGGAGTGAAGACAGCCGCAGTTGCCAGCCTCGTCGCGATCACAACCATTCGGCAGGCCGGTAGCGTTGCCGTTGTAGCCAACCGCGAGAACCTTGCGAAAGTCTGTACTCGTGATCACAGTGCCGACATTTAGCCGAGCGCATGTTGACCTGCGCGCCAAACTAAAAGCGAGATCCATATATATTTCTTCAAATCTTGGTCGCATGGAGATACCGCCTTATTCGTGTCACTCGGGAGAAGTATCACGGATAAGGCATTTTACAAGGTTTTTTCGAGGAAGATTGGGGAAATTTTTAATGAAAAATCTGAGTCGCATAGATCGAATTGCCGACTCTTGTCACGCCAGCGCCGATATATGTGTAATTGCCGAGCATGTTTGCTTTATGGCCTGCGCTACCGTTCCACATCTGCACAAACTGCTTACCGACTTTTGCAGGATCCGTGTCGAGAGTTTGCGCCATCGCAACGTTCTCGGCAAAGACGCCCCATTCAGCCTGAAACGTTGTCTTTAAGAGTTCGGTTCGGTCTTCCGGAAATCCGTCGTGACTGATCCTTCCGACTTCAGCTTGCGAGATGGACCAAGCGCGAGCCACATAAGAATCCTCGAAACTTTGAGTCAGAGCTTTCGAACGAAGAAGATTGGTTTCTTTCACGATTGCGGCTTCCACCGCACAGGTCCACACATCGCCCTTATAACAAGTCGTCAAAGCGGGAGTGCTACCAGAATCGATGCCACTGGCGTTGTCGCCGGCATAACTCTGACCTTCGTCCTCTTCTTTGTTGTTGTCGTTTTTGTCTGATCGGCAGGCGGTCGTCCCCAGCAGGGACAGGCCCATTACCAAAAGTATAGATTTCATGTCGGTTCCTCCAAAAGAGTCCGAAGGGCCAGAGCCCTCGCCTCATAGGTTACTCTTCGGTTAGAACGCCCGCGACTGTAAAAGAACTTTAAAAACGCGGAAATCTGTCGCTTTTTGTGAACAGTTTTAACAGCTTGAAGATACAAAAAAACCCGGCTTTGCAAAGCCGGGTTCGGATTTTTGAGAGATAATGTCGGGAAATTATGGTCAGGTTACTTCAGATTCTTTTTTGCAAAACCTCTGCCGCGACCATTCGATCGTCAAAAGGAAACTTGGTTTTGCCGATGATTTGATAATCCTCATGACCTTTTCCGGCGATCAGTATGCTATCGCCAGGCTTAGCCTGCAGACAGGCAAATTCAATCGCGGCCAGCCGATCCTCGATGACTTCAATCTTCTTCTTCCTCGGCATTCCTTTGAGGATCTGATTGATAATCTCCTCCGGCATTTCCGTTCGTGGATTATCGGATGTGACAACGATGCGATCACCAATCCGTTCAGCGATTTCGCCCATCAAGGGACGTTTGCCGTTGTCGCGATCACCGCCGCAACCGAAAACGACCCAGAGATTGCCCGTAGTCATTTCTTTCAGCTTTTGAAGCGTTTTTTCCAAAGCGTCTGGGGTGTGCGCGTAATCGACAATCACTGCAAAATTAAATCGTGCTGCAGCAGGAACAGGTTCAAAGCGTCCAGGAACAGGCTTAATCTCAGATCCTTTGATAGCATCGACTGGTTCAAGGCTATCCACCAGGGCATAGGCCGCCGTGAAATTATCCATCACAAAGTCTCCGCCAAAACCAAAATCAAGATCGACCGTTTTCTTAGGCGATTTGAGGAGGAGCCGGCTGTGATTCAAACGGCTTTCGCTGATCGTATAAGAATAGCCTTTGGCAGCATCCTCTCCCATCTGCTCTGAAGGTCCATAAAACGCGTAAGAGACTTTCGACGATGACGGCAGATGCTCTCGCACAGTGGTGGAGACAAAGGCTGGTGCCTTCGTTTTCCGATACTTGCCGAAAAGTTCCCACTTCGCCGCAAAGTATTCTTTCATCGTCGCATGAAAATCGAGATGATCGCGGGAAAAGGATGTGAAGGCCACCGCATCGAATTTTATAGGACCGAGGCGCCTTTGCACGATTGCGTGCGAAGAGACTTCCATCGCTGCCCATGTGATGCCACGCGCCACTGCGAGTGAGAAATTTTTGAAAAGGTCATCAGGATCAGGAGTCGTATGACTGGCTGGCAACATTTCATCACCGCAGTAGACGCCAATCGTTCCGAGAGTCATGCAGGGGATGCCGCGAGCGAGTAGAATTTGCCGCAAAAACCAGACTGTGGAAGTCTTGCCGTTTGTACCGGTCACACCAACGAGCTTCAGCTTTTCCTGCGGATTTCCATAACGCAAAGCAGCTATATAGGACCAGGCTTCCCGACTGTCCTTGACCAGGAGCAAGGGATGATCAGCAGGCATGATGTCGAAACAAAGCGGATCTTCGATGAGAAAAACGGATTTAGGATATTGAAGTGCCAGGGCCGGCACTCGCGAGTGCGCATCAAACTGGACGCCTTTGTAAGCGATGAATAGATCGCCATTTTCAAGTTTGCGCGTATCGGTGGTGTAAGCTGTCATCTCGGTTTTAGGGAGAATACCCTTTTGATTCAGGAGTAATCCTGCAGCTTCCAGACATTGGACAACGTCGCTAAACGTGATGGATTCGGCAGCCATATCTTCTCCTCATTTTTCAGAATTTTAAGATAATCGGCCAGAACACAACTGTCTAGTGAATGGTCCAAAGAATTGACTTCGCCGTCAATTTTGACAGGTAAAGGTCAAGAGAGCTATCATGGAAGCATCCGATCAGCCCTACACGCCCGAAAATAAAGCTCTCGCCCAGCCGAGCCCGGAGTCATTGATGCTCTCGCTTCCAAAATATAGTTTTGCCCTCGCCCTGGCCCTTCTCAGCCTGCCGGCTTGCCGAACCGCAACTTCCAGTTCCGATACCAGTGCCGTGGACGATGAAGGAGCTCCCGTTGAAACGAGCTATAAGCTCGGCCTTTCGGAATCACGAGATCCAGGCAACTGCAAATTATGGTCGGACACGGTTAATGACGGCATTGTTAGCGCTTATAATACTCTGACAGCGCGAAGTGATTATCGTTTCTGGTACTACCTCTACCATGGCGTGCGTAACACCTCGCCGGGCCTGCCGGAGTCGGAACATTCTCAAATAGAAAATCTCGTTCCAGCTTGGAAGCTCCCGGCGAACTCTATCCATGGCAAAACTCTGAATCCGGTCTATGCTGGCGAAGATTATCTCTACACGCATCACCTGATGATCGGTGAGATTCGTGACGTCCTCACGGAAGCTGGACAGCCCTGTATTATCGCCTGGGAAAGTATTCCCGATTCGCGCGCTATAGCCAGCCCCTCTGACAAAAGCCTCGCCGATAGCTACGCGGTCCCGGCAACGGGCAC
>SEDW01000727.1 GCA_004193325.1 Pseudomonadota bacterium
ATGTCCATGCTCCTCGGCAAAGGTGCGCTGAAGGATTTAAATCCGGTGACGACGGCTGGATCGATGCAGGTCAAGGTCAACTTCGCCCGCACTGTCGAGGGGAATAAGGACTTGAGCGATGATGCCATTCGCGAGCAGCTTTACACCCGCGCTGGTGGTATACGTTATGGAACAGCAAGACTCATCGATTACCCCGCGCAGTACGATGACATCATCTATCGTTTTGCCGACTTTAATGCAGGAATGTACAGCTCGAGAAACGCAGCTTTTCAATCTCAGCTCGCCGATCTGAGCGGACAAAAGTTGGACCTGGATGGTGATCTTCTTTCTTATGACAAGAATGCCGAAGCGATCGACTTCGAAACACAAAGTCTGAAAGCCATGCTTGCCTTCGGCGCTACGAACGATATTTCTTCCTGGACTGTGCATAGAAACTCTCGTCGCGAGAAAGATGAAAACTTCGAGGAGACTGCGTCATGGAAAGAGGTTCGGGCCGCTTGGGAAAAGAAGACAGGAAAAAAACCTGCTTACGCGATCATGCCTGATGTGAAACTCAATTCTCCAAAGTTGATGAAAACGCGCTCCACCTCGTGGTTTGCCAACAGTGTAAAGACTCACTATCAAGCTTGCCGAAGTAGGAATTAATTGCCTCGCAAACGCCCTCATTTTCGCAGAATATTCCCACATCTATGAAAGCTGTGAATAAAGCTTATACAATATTCATAGGGCGCTTGTATCCGAAAATTTCAGACGAAGCTCAGTGTTGCGCCATGCTTTTTAAAAAAGGATGCGCCGATGAACCATTCCGTTCGAACATTCCTGTACCTTTTTCTCGGGCTTGAAATTCTATTCACGCTACTGCCAGCTAAAACATTCGCCGAAGCCATCACCCTCGGTGGAGAGCGTCCGGCAGAACTCTATATTCCGGGATCAAAGTTTACCCTTTATCCAAGGCCCCTTATTCTCTTCCTCCACGGCTATGGCAGCAGCGGCCCTCATATGAATAACTGGCTTCACGCAGCGGATGATGCCAATCGTCTCGGCTACATCGCGCTCATTCCCGATGGAAGTCCTGATGCAGTGGGTCTCAATTTTTGGAATGCAACGCCTGACTGCTGTAATTTTCATGACAGCGAACGAGACGATGTGAGTTATCTCGAAGATCTGATTATGGAAGCCAAGAGAAAGGTGTGGGTTGGGAAAGTCTACATCATCGGCCACTCGAACGGCGGATTCATGGCTAGCCGTCTGACCTGCGATAAGCCGAATCTGATCGATGGCGTCGTATCGCTCTCGGGTGGATTTTTTCGCGACCCAAAGCTTTGCAAGAACCCGCGCCGGATCCCACTCGTGCAGATCCACGGCACCGAGGATACGACGATACCTTACTGGTCGAATGATAATTTTCCGGGAGCATTTGAATCGGTTTGGGGATGGTCGGAGATCTATGGCTGCTCTTACACGACTCTGCAAAAGGGAGCCAAAGATCTCGTCACATTTAGTTTGAATGGATCCGTCGATGGAAACGAGACGGATGTCTTGAATTTTGGCGGCTGTAAATTCGGGGTAAAACTCAGCCTCTGGACCGTCAACGGCGGAGGCCACAACATTCTCTTCCCGCATATCGTAGAAGAGGCGATGAGCTTTTTCTGATCAACCCATAGAACTCGATTGGTGGTTGTTGTCCTCTTTCATCATGATCATCGAGAACATTGCAAAAGCCCAGGGACCGATTACCGCACCCGCAAGACCAAAGATCGCTACCCCTCCAACAAGCGCCATGAAGAGCCAGAAAAAGTTGAGTTCAGAGGATCCTTTCATCAGCATCGGGCGAACGATGTTATCGATCGAACCGATGAATACTGCCATACAGATGATAATGATACCCGCAGCCGACTTATCATGCATGAAGGCATAGACTGCTGCCGATATCATCACAGGGGCCGTACCAAAAACCGGAATGAATGAGAGGAAAAAGGCTAGTGCGCCCCAGAGGTAGTATTTGGGAATACCGGTCAGACCTAAGGTTCCGATGACCAACACGGATTGAATCACGGAAAGAATCACACTCGTCAAAACCAACGCGCGCAGAGTCTCACCCAAAGTTTCGGCGATGACGTCCCGTTGTTCAGGCCAGGGAATAAGCTTCGGCAAGAGCACGCGGCGTTGATCGCGGCCGTGAATCAGGAAGTAAACCCAAGCCATCGTCGAGACTGTGAGAAAGAGCAA
>SEDW01000728.1 GCA_004193325.1 Pseudomonadota bacterium
TGACGTTCGCCACGTTCCAGGAGTTCAAGTTTTTATTGAAGGCTCTGGTCCCTTGGAACATCGCCATGAGGCTCGTGGCTGAACTCAAGTTCCAGCTGCTGATGTCCTGGTTAAAGGCCAGGGCGTCGATAAACATTCCATTGAACAGGGTCCCGTTGCTCACGTCCCAGGCCGAGATATTCCCATTGAACAGAGTCGCTCCAGCAAATACCTCGCGGAAGTCTGTAACGGCCGTCAGGTTCCAGGCGTTTAGATTTTGGTTGAACTGGGTAGCGTCCCTAAACATCCTTTCGATGCTTGTCACATTACCCATGTTCCATTTCTCAAGATTTGGAATCGTGGTGAGACTAGCACAACCGGCGAAGGCTGCGTTGAATCGAGTCGTTCCTGTTATATCTGGGCGATCGGTCGCCGTGATGGTGAGATTCGAGGCGCCTTGGAAGTAGCTGTCGTCATTGCCGAAGCGGAAGGGGCCCCAGGCGGAGATGTTGAGGAGTTTGAGTTTGTCGCCAGCGTTCACGAAGCGCCAGCCTGTCAGGTTTCCAGTAATTCTCACTGTGTATGTGCCAGCTGCGGAATAGTTGTGGGTTGCCGCTGTAGCATTGAAGCTTGTGATCGTGTCTGTGGTGCTATCGCCCCAATCAACCGTGAAATTGTAAGTCCCATTGCTCTCGAGCGGGAGTTTGATTTGGGTGCTTGAGCTCGTTCCGGCGTTATCGGTTTTCCAAGTGGTGATGAATTTGTCCGATATGATCTTTAAACTCTGAGGAGAGTCCAGCGTAGCCGTGTTGCCTGCCACGTCGGTGGCACTAACGGTGACGTCGTAATAATTGTGCGGAAGGTTTGAAAGGACGTTGTCGGCGATAGTCCAGGTGCCGTTGGCGTTGTTCGAAGCGCCATAGACGCTTCCGTTGACTTGAACAGATATAGATGCGTCGGGGATACTGACTGTACCCATAAGAGGCGGACTCTGGTCGATCGTATTCAGTCCTGCGAAGCCAAGAGTGAAAATTGGGGTCTTGCGATTGACTTGGACCGATTTTCCATAAGATTTGTTGCCTGCATTGTCTTTGAGCATAACGCACATAGCCCAGGCACCATCGGACGTGATACTTGCGATCGTGGGAATGCTAGTCGATGAGTAGTTAACCGTACTGTCGCAAGGCAGACTCCCTCCAACATCCGACATCGCCACTGAATAGCCTAGAGCATCGTAATTCGAAGCCTGAAGGCTCCAGACAGCTGCTGTTGAGATGCGTTCGTTGTTATTGATGTAGCCGTCACTCGCTCCATTGATTGCCAGGAGTGATGTAAAAGTTGGATAGACTGTATCCCGAATCACTGTATCGGCTTTGACAAATATTGCAGTTCCATCACTCGCCTGAATGCGAGCACAGGCCGACCAGGCGCCGTCGCTTGGGAGATCCAGGGCGCGTGGCGCCAGGGATTGAGTGTAGGCCTGGGACGCATCACAAACGAGAGTATTGGAGTTATTGGACAAGGGTGGAGAGAAGCTGATGCTTCCGCCACTTGTATCAAATACGGCCCAAACTGCATTGTTTAGGGCCTTTTCCGAATCATTGATGTAGCCATCGTCCGCGATTGTGACCTTGCTGTAGTGAGCTGGACTGCTGCCGGCACCTGGGGTAGGAGTTCCGGAGCTTGCTCCAGGAGTGGTTCCAGGGGCTGTTGATGCAAACGGAAGAACAGGTACTGTAACGGCATCCGACCAAGCGGAGATAATCATTTTGCCGTTGGTATCGAGACAGCGATAGCGTGCGAAGAGCTGATGTGCGGTCGCCTTGGAAATGGCAGCTGTGTAAGAAAAGTTCGCATCGGTGTCGAAGGTTGATGTTTTGAGAGAAGCGATGTTTTCGCTTACATCGACTTTGCAGGACGCGAAGTTTTTGTCGATCTCAGCGTTTACGGTAAAGCTGCGATTGTTGAGGTCCAGCACGAGTCCAACTTTTTCAATTTTCAGTGCTACCACGGCCTGAGTCTTAACGATAACGGATTCGTTCACGACACCAGCCGAGGTGATAACGGTAGCGAGGCCCTTGTTGACGATTGGGATGATAGATTCTTTAGCAGCCGGCACTTCCGCAACGGTCAACGGGCGACTGATGACAACGGGCCAGTATTGGCCGAAGTAGCCTTCGAATTGAATAACGTCACGTTGAAGCGTTTCATCAAACTTCAGAAAAGCAACTTTGTTATCGAC
>SEDW01000071.1 GCA_004193325.1 Pseudomonadota bacterium
CGAAAAGATTGAAGCAAAGAGAACAAGGCTTTTCATCTAATCGCCTTTTTATATTGATCATCAGTCACCCTTTCAAGCCAATCGACCGCTATGCCATCCAGGCTCTCAGTGACGGCCATGTGAGACATAGGAGTATCAGCACTCGCCCCATGCCAATGCTTGACTCCAGCTGGCGTCCAGACTACGTCACCGGGCTTGATCTGCTGGACGTCTTTACCCCACTCCTGAACCAGACCCAAGCCGTTTGTCACCATCAGAAGTTGACCTTTGGGGTGAGTGTGCCAGTTCGATCGCGCGCCTTTGGAGAACTCAACGTGTCCGCAGCCGAGGTTCGAAGGCTTCTCGCCCTGCACTAAGCGCGCGACTTTCACTTCGCCCGTGAAGTACTCCTTGGGGCCAGCGGTATACTCACCGCTGCCTTGCCTATGGACTTTCATTGCAAGAGGGCCTGCCAGTGCCACTGCTGAGGAAAAACCAAAAGAGAAGCAAAGGCTCTTTAACGCGAAGAACTTTCGCATAGAATTAATCATAATATCTTCCTAGTACTGTCTCGCCGCAGAATCAGCTTCGGGACTATTATTGATAGCAAAAGTGAATGTCTTGGTATCGATCGCTTCTGGATTTGGACCTCCACGAACGCCGTTATCAAGTTGATCAATATCCGCGATTTCTTCCGCGGTTAATTTGAAGTTGAAAACTCCAAAATTCTCTTTAATGCGTCCCTCGTGCACTGATTTTGGAATCGCACAATAGCCATGATCGATTTGCCAACGCAGTACGACTTGGGCAGGTGTTTTCTTATACTTGTCAGCAAGAGCTAGAGTCACGGGATGACTCAAAGCGTCAAGCACAGCAGAAGGGTCACTGGGCCGGTAGCGATGAATGCCGCCAATGGGAGACCAGCTCTGTGTGATAATGCCAAGCTTTTTATGGAAAGCTGTGAGCTCCTTTTGCACGAAAAAGGGATGAAGCTCCACTTGGTTGACTGCGGGAACAACGGAAGTTTCAGTCATAAGTTTTTCGAGGTGAGCTGGACTAAAGTTGCTTACGCCGATCGCCTTTGCTCGACCCTCTTTCAAAAATCCCTCCATGGAACGGTAGGCCGCAATAGTACGAGCAAATTCGTTCGGCATGGGCTGATGCATCAAATAGAGGTTCACGTAATCGGTGCCTAGACGGCGAAGACTCGCATCAAATGCGACCTTTGCTTGTTCGCTGCCGTAGTCGCTAATCCAGAGCTTGGTCACAACAAAAATTTCGTCGCGGTTCACTCCCGATCGTTTTATTCCTTCACCCACCTGCTTTTCATTCATATAGGCAGCTGCAGTATCGATCAGACGATAGCCTGCTCTTAAAGCGGCTTCAACAGCCTCTGCGGTTTCTTTGGGTGGACTTTGAAACACACCCAGACCTAATGCAGGCATATGAGTGGAATTGTTTAAGCTTAGATCCGATTCCAACTTTTTCATGTTTTTTTCTTTCGTTAAATAAAGTCGTTAATTTAGTTTATCGAAAAAAGGCACGAGCTTAGCAAGAGCGGCATTCACATATTTAGGAACCCAATAGGTTTCGATGTGGGACGCGCCTTCAATCTTATATAACTCTTTAGTTTTGGTTCCTGTTGCCTTTTTAAAAGCGTCTTCTGAAAGGTAAAGGCTGTCGGCCTTGCTCCCGGCGATCATCAGAAGCGGTTGTTCAATGAGTTCGATTTGATCCGTCGCATCCCAACCCATCAAATCGATGAGACTGCTCGTTGTATATTTAAAAGTGGATCCCGGATGGGCATGAGTTTTCCAATAGTATTCATAACCCTGACGGTAGAGCTCAAAGGGGAGTTTGGCGATTTGAGCATCCGTTAGATTTGCATCACCAGAGTAAAGGATTTCGCCGCCTGAGGCTTCTTGTGCCCGAGCGTCTGAGGCTTGTTTCAAGCGTTGCTGAATGGTAGCGACTTGTGAATCCACATACCCATTACGACGAACACGTCCCGAATTAAACATACTCAATGTGGCAACTGCCTTGAACCTCTTGTCAGACTTCGCAGCACCGAGCGCATAACCTCCGCCACCACAAATGCCAAGGAGTCCAAGACGTGTTGCGTCTGCACCCGCGTACTGTGAGATAAAATCTGCCATTCCGTGAATGTCTTCTATCCGGTTTGCAGGTTTATCCACACTACGTGGCGTTCCACCACTGGCGCCCTGATAAGCCGCATCCGCAGTGATCGTTATGTAACCGTTTTCTGCAAGACGTTGAGCGTATAGGCCTGCCGTCTGCTCTTTCACACCACCGTTTGGATGTGCGATGACGATAGCAGCATATTTCTTGGTTTTGTCGTAGTTCGCCGGCGTGTAGACGTTGGCGGAAATATCGAGGCCGTTGAGCTTATAGCTCACAGGATGAATGTTGACTTTGCCCACTTCGTTTTTGCTGATCGCGCCGTCGTAGGTGAGTGTGAAAGGAATTTTTTTGTAATCTGCGGCTTCGGCAAGGCCGGCCGGCATTCCGTTCAGAGCAGCCACGGTAGTCGCTGAAAGCGTAGCGTTTTTCATAGATCGGATCCTTTTGAATTAGCAGAGTGAATTATTTTTTCGGCTGTTGATCCTTCACGGCCTTGAGTTTCTGAAGGCCAACGACTGCGCTTGGCCAGCCTGCGTAAAAAGCGATATGAGTCATCGCGGCCTCGATCTCTTTCTCTGTTAAGCCATTTTCAAGCCCTAGTTTGATGTGGGATTCGGCTTGATCACCTCGACCCATTGCGAGCAAAACGGAAATCGTAATAAGGCTTTTGTCTCTCGGCGAAAGGCCTGGCCGATTCCAGATATCGTCAAATAGAAATTCGTCGGTTAATTTGGCGAACTCGGGAGAGAGCTCTTTCATTTTTTCAATGCTGGCTCTCGGTGCTTTAACTTTTTTCACTTCGTTCACCCCTTTAGATTGCGCCTGAAGATTCGAGATCCCCAGCGAGAAGGCCATAGCGATAACTAGCTTGTTCTTTGATAGAGCTGTTTTCATAATATTGTCCTTACAAATCTAGTTTTTTTTCTTTTAGAAATTTAGAAATTTCATCAGCTATCTGGATGTTGTTCAGATCGGACATCGGAAAGTGAGTATTGCCCTTGATTCCAATCTCCGGCAGATGAATGACCTGAACATCTCCACCGTGTTCGTTCACGACCTTGGCCCATTTTCTGGCGATAGCGAGGAAAGCTCGCCACTGCTCTTGACCTGGATTTGTACTCGTCTCGGCAGGTATGTTGTCGCCGTAATAGATGACGATTGGTATTTTCGTAAACTTCAGAAACTCAGATTTGGCAATTGTCGCCGGTTGAATTACGCGAGCGCCAAGTTTAGTTGGCTCGATCATTTCGCCTTCAGGAAACACAAAATCTCCGCCTGGTTCCAGCGAGATGATCGCGCGCAAATTTTTATTCTTAAGAGCTGTTTTCCAGCCCAGGCTACCACTCGCAGAATGGGTCACAAGAATACCTTGGCCAATTTTGTCGAAAAGTGCGGAGGCTGCGTTTACATACAGATCGGATTGAAAGGGTGGGCCTGCGTCCGGAACCGACTGTCTGAAGAATTGGTTGAGTGCCTCAGGATCCTTGGAAAAGGAAACGTTTTCATAAAAGTCAGGCCAAGCGCCTAGTCGGAAAATTCCGAACCAAAGCTGTTCATCAGCCGCCGCTGTAATTGCGGCCGGTTTTGTGGCCTTTGATGCTTTGCCACGCCCAGGTTGGTCCATCAGATAAACCGGAAAACCTCTGCGTAAGAAAAGGGTCTGAAAACCTTCCCGACCATCAGGAGTGGATTCCCAGGTTTTTGACGATTGACCGTAGCCGTGCCAAAAGACAAGTGGAAGATTTTTTGCGTGGCTGGGGACTTGGTAGAATACATAAGCGTGATCACCGTGCCGGGATTGGCCAGCTACATCGGGACCGGCTGGATTGAAAGCGCCTTGTTTGATTGGGTCGAATTTTCCGGGCTCTGTGCTGACTGTACCGCCAACGGCAAAGCTGCCCTGCTGTTCAATAATTAGAGCAGTGGGATTTGCAGGTTTGGAAGTTGTTGAACAACTCGCGGCCAAGATTGTCATGGACAGGGATAGGTTTCTCATCAAATTCATAATTATCTCCACTTTTTCGAAGACGTGGAACCGGAGGGAAATGCATAATTTTAGGTGTTTCCCGATTCCCTATTGCTTGGGAATCTGCTCTACTATACAGGTGTTTGCTGTTAAGACATATCGTACTATTGTGCATGTGGTGTGAAGGAAAACTGAACAATGCAAACCGACAATTTGAATGGCCTGATTGCATTGAAATACGTGGCCGAGAAGAGGAATTTTCGGGCGGCGGCGGCTGAGCTTGGCCTCTCTCCTTCGGCTATCAGTCAGGCAATCAAACAGCTCGAATCTAGATTAGGCGTTACACTCTTATCTCGCACAACACGAAGCACAGGTTTGACAGAAGCTGGCGAGCAGTTCTTAGCGCAGGCAGGTCCTGCTCTCGATCAGATTCTAGCCGCGATGCAGACAGTAGGATCTTTCGCCACCAGACCCTCAGGTCTCCTGCGAATCAATCTGCCACGCGCAGTCTATCGCACGTGGTTCCCAGACGTGGTGGAGAGCTTCACCAAGAAATATCCGGAAGTGTCGGTCGAACTTTTCTTCGAAGAATCGCAGGCCGATGTGGCCAAAGGTGGATTCGATGCGGGAATTCGAGCATCAGAGATTCTGGATCAGGATATGGTCGCAATCAAACTCATAGGTCCTGTCCATTATGTGGTTGCAGGCTCTCCGAAATATTTTGCTAAGCATGGACGCCCGAAGCATCCTAAGCAGCTTCACGATCACAATTGTCTCAGGCCTCGCTTTGGTAGCGGCAGTATTTACGATCGCTGGGAGTTTGAGCAGAAGGGCAAGGAGTTTCAGGTTCATGTGAAAGGGTCGATTATCATGAATGATTCGACATTTCTCGTGAACGCTGCCAGTAAAGGCGTTGGTTTGATCTACACCGCAGAGGAAACGATCTCTGATCTGATCGATGCTGGGAAGCTCGAGGTTATTCTTCGCTCCTACGCTACGAAAAGCGCTGGCTACTATCTTTATTATCCCAAACGCTCACAGATGCTGCCTAAGCTGAGAGCCTTTATCGATCATGTGAAGAATAAGTGATGGATAAATCAGACGCAAAATAGCCAGCGCATCGACATAGTCGCTGAGCTGGCCGAAACAACGCGGAAAATCGAGAGCAGACTATCAGTCTTTAACAATTCGCAGCTGAGGGGATGAATCTTTAGGATTCACGCGCTCCACCAGCGAACCAATATTTTTCAAAAATTCTTCATGGTCCTGAATGCCTGCATTTACAAGGTCAGCACCGAGAAGTGCACGCGAATCCTTGACGATGCGATCGGCAAAACAGACTTGATGAAGAAGGCTATTTTTGATGGCGTGTTCGAAGAGCTCCATATCAAGCCCTTCATTTCTGAGATCGGCAATAATTCTTTCTGCGGTTGAAAGGGTCCAAAAAATGGAGCCAAATTCGCGAAAGCGCCAGTGGATCGTGGTGTCACGACGCCAGAAGATCTCATAGGTTTTGGAGCCGTCCTGGCTTGCAATACGCCAGTACATTTGGGGGTCAATCGAAGAAAAGTCGAGAAAATCAAGGATCTTGTCCATTTAGCAACTCCAGCATAGGGGGCAACAGCGTGACCTGGACGGGTCAACCTCTCTTGTGCAAAACTGGGCCCAAGCTCTTCTCTAAGCTTTTTCATAAGTTAGAGGCAGCATTCTCTAGGGAGCTGTCGTATAATTTGACAGATGTACAACGCAAAGTGGTAGATATGAGCTTTAAGATTCAAAATAGATCCTTTCGATATTTGACCCTCAGCGTGACCCTTGGGCTTTCGCTGATGGGCTCTTCGCGTGCGAGCGCGCAGGATGAAGAGTTGCCCTCGGATACGTCCTCGCTGCCTTCGACATCAGCACCTGGTGCAGCAGCGAACGGAACTCAAGCGGGTGCGGATGGCGAACTGCCTCCACCGGTCGTTCCCAAGGCGAAAGAATATTCCGTCGCCGAGAAAATGAAGCAGTGCAAAAAATACGAAGGCAAATACATTTCCTATTACGAAAAAATTTATCGCGTTGAGAAATGCAAGCGCCGCGAATTTCTGGTTGAAGAAGGTATTGAGCCCAAGACCAGGGGCATGAAGATTCTAAGTGTGGAAAGCGAAACGGTCGCCATGATTCCTGCTGGTGAGCCGCTCAATGCTGCAGCGAAGAAGAAGACTCTGACCTGTGCGCAGCTCAACAATCAGTATGTAATTTCGCGGGGCGATGAGATTTACTTCATTGAGAAGTGTAAGAAGCGTCTGTTCCCGGATCTTGATACCTACTCCGATCACTCGAAGAAACGCCACAAGCGTGAGCAGGATATTCTAGAGCTCGACGAAACGCAGATTGCCAAAATTGAGGATGGAGCGCCGATCACATCCTCACTCGATGCTGAGTATAAGAAGCTTCTCGATGCGGACACCGGGATTGATGTCTTGCCGCTCGCGGAAGCCTGTAAAGGCTTGAACGGTAAATTTGTAGCGTACTACTCAAAGCTCTATCGCATCGAGAAATGCCGAAAGCAGCCAGTGGATCCTGAGATCTTCGGTCGACGATATCCGAAGTACAGTCCGCAGGAATTGACCTCGGAGCAGTGGATTTCGATACCGACTGGACAGAACTTGAAACTTTGAACAGATCTGCAAACCGAAGCTCATGAGCTTCGGTTTTTTTTTCATCATTTCGGAGATGGGCATAAAGAATAGATTTGTGTCAAAGTGGCTGCCTTGGCTTTTAATGCCGGTATTTCTCTCTGGAATCTAAGATGTTTGCTCTCCAAGGCCTTTTCGTTTAAGGACATTGGTAATTGCTTTGCTAATTGCAAAGGAGCTGGATAGGCTGAACGAGTCCAACCGACTTTTATGTTTTTCACAGAGAGGAAAAACAAGTGAGTGCCAATCTCATTGCATTTCTTCAAAAGCGCTTTGAATCTGATCCTTTTCGGCCCGAAGAAATAGAAACGCTTATGAGGCTTACTCACGAGCAACCTGTTCGTGCAAACGAATTTGTGCTGCAACCGGGACAGAGTTCTACTCTGATTCGCTTCGTTGATAAAGGTCTCTTCCGCAGTTTTTATGTCGATGCAGCTGGCGAGGAGCACGTGAAAGCATTCTCAGCGGAAAGCGAAATTCTACCTCCCGGCGCTGCCGTAGTATTTTCCAACGAATCCAATGTTTGTGTTCAGGCGATTGAAGCCAGTTCGGTCATCTCTATCGAGTATTATCGATTGGAACAGTTTCTGAAGGATACGAATCACCTAACGAACGCTTTTAAAACGTCTTTGATTTTCGAAAGCATTCGGGCCGACAAGCGCGAAAATGACTTTCTGGAACGAGACGCGAAAGAGCGTTACCTAAGGTTTTTAGAAGATAAGGCTCACCTCGTTGGGCGAGTGAAGCAATACGATATCGCGTCCTACATTGGGATCAGTCACGTTTCGTTGAGTCGAATCAAGTCGGCACTTGGCGAGTGAATGTCTGAAGAGCAAGCAAAATAGTCCGATAAAATAGAAAAGTCGAGTCCTGGAGGGCTCGACTTTGTCGTTTTCTGTCAAAGATTGATCTTAGGTAAAGAGCCCCGGAATCGACCCACCAGTCCCAAGCCCCATCGCCTGACTGACAACTCCAAGCACGTCGCCCTGAGTCTTGCCCGTCGCGTCGATCGCCTGACCCGTCTTGATCTTGCCACCGGCCTGGCCGGCGATCACAAGCCCCACGTTTTCCATCTCGTGGCTACCTGGATCGGCTAGCTCAGAGAAGGCGAGGGAAACGCTGTTGTAGAGGAGGTTCTTGTCCCCTTCTGCGACAGCCTTCATCTTGGTCGTCAAGGTTGCAAACTGATCCATGAAGTAGGCCTGGATCTTGGCAAACATCAGCATCTTCTCGGCGTTAAAATCGTGATGCGATGTCGAGTGATTCGCTGCAGGAATGCCTGGGCCCCCCGGAAAGTTCATAAGGAAGACGTCATCGATCGAGTGCATGAACTGCACGAGAGCGACGTTTGTCACACCGCAGGCGAGAGACTGGACCGCGATGTCCATCATGATGCCGCCGATCTTATGGAAGTTCTCGTCGGCATGGTATACAGGCTCCGCATTCGCATCGGGAATGACGAGACCTTTGTAATCCACAGTTTTCGTACAAGACGCCACGCCTCCGCCACCACCACCACCAGGTGTGATCGGATCGGGAGTGGTCGGCATTGTGCTGACCTGGATGCGGCGCTCGAGTTCGCGCAGAGAGGAGAGGTGATAGTCGAGCTTTTGTTTTTCGATCGAACCGAGCCTTGTCTGCAAAGACTTGATATCTTCGACGCAGAAGTCCAAGACCGATTTACTGATCTTATTCGGATCTGTTTCTGCCAGAGCGAAACCCGCTCCACCGAAGGCAGCGGCAAAGGCTTTTTTCGGGTTGTCTTCAATCGTTGAGGGGTTACCCGTTGGGTTCCACGATACTGCGGAGTCGTAACCACCACGAAGCTGGGAGTTGATGCCCACACGCATGACGGGGAGCTTGACGTTGTCTTTGAATTTGTCGCCGAGCGTCGTATCGAGGGAGGGTCCGCTGTTACCACCTGTGAGGCAGTAACGTGTTCCTTCGTTGTGCGAGTGACCTGTTTTATAATCGACACCTTTGAGAATAACGATATCATTCTTCACCGCAGCCAGCGGCGCTGTGGTAAGAGGCAATGCTCCGAGAGCACCCATCGCCGTGGGATGGAAATAGCTCGAGATCACTCCACTCGGAAAGTAGAAGAACACAGCGCGTTTGGCATTGTTTGCACCAAAAACTTCGGTCTCAAACATCGTTCGCATAAAGGGATAGAACACTGCCGCGTTACCGAGGTAGCGAAAGAAGTTCCTGCGATCGACTTCAGCAAGGATTTTTTTCATTTTAGAGTCCTTTGCGTTTGAGCAAGGAAGGATTGGTTATGATCTTGATCAGGACATCGGCGAGCGTGCTGTCTTTTTGCACGAAGTCATTGGCGATCGCACGAATCGCACAGACATCGCCAGCTGTTTCAAAGCGGCCTGAGGCTTCCCGGAAAGCCTGAAGCACGAAGCAGCGTTTGGCTCTTTCGGAGTCCTTTAGAACAGCTGAGATACCATCGACCCCATTAAAGCTATGATCCTTACCGTCGAGGTCGACGATGCTGCCTGAGGAATCGAGGGCTTTACCGGCATCGTTATCACGGATCATACCGACCGCATCATAGTCTTCCATACCGAAGCCCACAGAATCGATACGGACGTGACAGGCTTTGCAGGAAGCAACCGCGGTGTGAGCTGCGAAACGTTCACGAGTGCTGAGACCAGGAGTGACTGGGACTGGAGGAATATCAAGGCCGGTAGGCTGCGGGAGAATCTCACAGAGCAGATGTTCACGAACAAAGGTCCCGCGTTTGATTGGATTCGAATCTGTGGTGTTAGCGAGACTTGCCATGACGCTACCGAGTCCAAGAACCCCGCGTCGTTTCTGATTTGCCCAGTTGATCACCTGGACGTCTTGATCCTGGCTCGTCTGTGCGCCGTAGAAATTGCCGAGAGCCGCGCTCCCTGCACTGTAGTCGACCGTGAAGAGATCTTCGAACTTGATGCCTTTAACGCGAATCCAATAGTCAAAACTATTTTCTGCTTCCAGAGCCATCGCGTTTTTGACATCAGCTGTATATTGAGGAAACTTGGCCGCATCTTTAGGAACGGTGAGCATGACATCGTAGCGAAGGAAGGCATCAGCAAATTCCTTGAGGCCAATCTTGGCTCTTGGATCTGCCAGGAGGCGATTGGCCTGCGCTAGAAGCGTTGCACTCGTGAGAATCGCACCCGAATCGGCGAGCTTGCGCAATTCGTCATCGGGGACAGTGCCCCAAAGGAAGTAGGAGAGAGCTTGTGCGGTTTCATGCGCAGTGAGTTTGCCGCCAGCGCCGATCTCAGCCCGGTAGAGAAAATTCGATGAACTTAAGAGAGCCTGAACAAGGACTTCAAAGCCTGTCGCCGGACTCTCAGCAGCATAGGT
>SEDW01000729.1 GCA_004193325.1 Pseudomonadota bacterium
CCAGCTCGTCGAAGAGGGCAATCACGAAGCTTTGCTTAACGCCAATGGCCGTTATGCGGAGCTCTTCGCCCTTCAGGCCAAGGGCTACCTCTAGGCTCCCTGGCTCATCTCTTTTTCCAATCGGCGATTGGGAATGAGCCAGAGAATGGCGACGAGTATGTAGAGCGAGCAGGCGAGATAAGGCGACCAAAAGCTCAAGGAAATGGCAGCGAGATAGATCGCTACGGAGGCCGCGCCTTTATAATCGCGCTTGAGCGTCATGACGAGAGCTGAGTCTTTGTCATGAATCGCAAAGAGTCTGTTCACCTGCAGTTCATAAGCAAAACCAGACATCAGTAGCACAAAGCCATAAAAGGCTGCAGGTAAAGACTCATAGTGGTTCTCTCCCATCCAGGCCGTGACGAAGGGAACGAGCGAGAGCCAGAAGAGCAGATGAAGATTCGCCCAGAGAACCTGACCGTTGACCTTTTTCACCGCGTGGTAGAGATGATGGTGATTGTTCCAGTAGATACCGATGTAAATAAAGCTCATGATATAGCATAAAAACACGGGAATCAGTGGTTTTAGTGCCTCCCAGCTCGCCACATGCGGCACCTTTAATTCCAGCACCATAATTGTGATGATGATTGCAATCACACCATCGCTAAACGCCTCCACTCGTCCTTTACCCATCGACCTGCCCCCGAATTATAAGAGGTTGGATCATGGCTCTCTTTTCCAAAAGAAAAAACTCATAGTTCATTTACACAATCAAAATTCTTTTTCGGAAGTTTTTAGAACTGAAATTTATTTTCCCAAATATAGTTGCATACAATCAGAGGTTTAGATGATTTCGACTAGAGGAGTTTAGAGAAACTAAATGATGACCCGTCAACCAGTTCACTTAGGCTGGTCGAGTACGTCGTTAGTAAAAACGTTCTTTGATGAGGTAGATCATGTCTAGAAAGCAGACGGAACTCTCGCTCGGCAACATGTGCGATCAGGTTTTGGCAGGAAAAGAAACTAAAGTTGAGGATGCGTCGCGCCGCGTCTGGATTCAAAACTTTGGTCTTATCAGCGCTTCGGCAGCTGTAGCCTGGGCCTGTGGCAGCAGCAGTGACAACAAAGCTGTTGCTGCATCAGCGACGTTGACGAGAGATGAACTCATTGCCGATGCGAATGCCTATAATGCGGCACTTGCCCTTGAGCATGAAGCTATCGCGATCTACAGCGCAGCTGCAGGCCTTGGTGATGCAATCTGGTCGGCGGGTGTCAGCGCACTCGCGCCATCGCTCCTCGCAGTTGCCACCGAATTCTTAGGTCACCACACCGCTCACCGTAATGCAATCATCGGCAAGATCAACGCGATCAAGCCTTCGACTGGCGTTTCAGCGGTTGAAGCCATTGGCGGATCGACCTACACCGATCATTATCCAGGCATCGCCGGATTGAACGGCGCGAGTGGTCTTCTGACTGTTCTTCAAGTGGCAGCTGAACGCGAAATGAATGCAGCCAATGCTTATCACGGCATTTTGCTTTCTTTCAACGATCGTACCTCGATTCAATTCATGGGCGGTACGTCGGCTGATGAAGCGGCTCACTACGGTGTCTTGAACGCTGCAGCCTTTGCCTTTGCATTCTTGTCCTCGCAATCGAGCACAGCGGCGATCACAGCTGCAAACATGGTCTCGGGAGCCTATCCTCCGTTCGTCTACTCCAGAGCAGGTCTTCGTTCATAATCTCCGATTCTTGTCCAGGCCTTCGCAGGCCTGGACTTTTTTCCTTCAAAGAACCTCGATCCAGGTTGGACTCGAGGCAAAGGCCGCATTGATCAAGCCCACATGGGAATAGGTCTGCGGAAAATTCCCCAAATGACGCCGGTTGATATTATCCCAATGCTCAGGCAAAAGGCCGAGGGGATTGGCACATTCGCGCAGCTGTTCAAGGACGCGAAGGCCTTCCGTTTTGCGGCCGCAGGCTGACCAGGCTTGCGCGAGCCAGTAGGAGCAGATGAGGAAGGCGCTTTCGGGTTTGCCAAAATCATCCTGTGAGGAAGGCGCTTTCGGGTTTGCCAAAATCATCCTGTCGTTTATAGCGGTAGAGATAGGGTGACTCCCCTTTGGGATCATCAGCCGCGAGAGCTTTGGCGATACCGATTGTAGTCGAGAGGCAAAGGTCGCGATCGGGATAACCGAGGATGGGGAGGAGGAGGACTGATGCATCAAAGGAATCATCTTCCGGGCCATTTCTCACGATGCCGTCGACCGTCGCTTCCCGAATGCGGCTTGCCGCACGTTCACGATGCTGACGAAAACGTCCAAGTGCGGTGCTTTCAGCTGAAGGGAATGGCGCGAGTTCCATGATCTTGACGATACGGTCGAGTCCGGCCCAACACATAATGTTGGTGAAGGTGTGCTCCTGCTGCAGACCGCGGAGTTCCCAAAGACCCGCATCCGGCTGGCCTATGCTTTGAATGCACTTCTCGCCGAGCCAGAGGAGCATTTTCTCAAGATGGGCATTACGGAGATGATGGAAGCGTTCATCCCTATAAATCGGCGCGAGTGTCAGGACCAATTCTCCATACGCATCATTTTGAATCTGTGTCGCCGCCGCATTGCGAATGCGCACTGGTTTTGAACCTTTGTAGCCTTGCCAGTGTTCCATCGTTTCTTCGGGGATCGGCAATTCATTATCGATCGTGTAGACCGGCGCCAGATCTTTATGAAAGTCGACGATGTTCATCACAAAACTGAAAGAGAGTGGGAATGGATGCGTGCTTGATCCAGGTTCGCCAATAATCTTCGGTCTTGTCGAGGAACTGGCTACAGACCTGCTTGAGATCATCTTCGAGCGGCATATCCCAGAGGACGGCAAAGTAAAGCGGTTCCTGGAGAAGAAAGTCCTGTTCGGCCAGGAGATAGGTGAGCGGCATGTTCGTCACGAGACGCAGGACGCCATCATCCATGGGAAAACGCAGATGACTATTATTTCTCTGAGCCTTGACAGCCTCTTTGCTCCAGCCGCGAATCGCTTTGAAGTTGACTCGAATCTTGCTGTTGCCCTTAGTCGGCGTCACGATCCGAACGAAAGCCGCCGGCCGAAACATCCGCCCATGCTGTTCAAAGCGTGGACAAAAGTCGGTGACAGTAAAAGCCTGCTCATCGTTGATCGTCCAGGCCGAATCAAGGATCGCGGTGTTGGTGCGGTACTGCTGATGAATCGTTGCGTGTTCGACAGGTTTGACAAGAAATGTTCCGCCATCCTCATCGAGGAGATCGCCGAATACCGGCGCGCTGTCAGGCCGTGGCATGCAAAGCCATGTAAGACCGCCTTCAGCATTGATAAGTCCCGATACCTGACAGTTGCCAACGAGCCCGAGTTGATACATATCTGCTACTCCATCGTGATGCTGGTTTCCAGTTTTGAGCTTTCCGGAAATGACCGGAGGCTGCAAGGCAGTTGTCACTTCTTTAGAGAAGAGCGACGGATCGAGTGGCAAGGCTTTGATCTCAGCCTGAAAGCCCGGATCGAAGAAGAAGGGGAAAGAGTAGCGCTCTTTTTGTGTTTGGTTTTGCACGCGATGAGGCGTGGAGCGATAGAGGCCGCGAGTCAAACGATCGAGCATATCGCCGATGTTGCAAACGAAGGTATTTGGGATGGGCGGCGCTGAAATCCAGCCGTCTTTGGATTTGACTTCGAGTCCTCCAACCTGATCCTGTTTCAGGATCGTGAGGAGCCCGTAATCACTGTGTTCGCCGACACCCCAAACATCCATTCCTTTCGGGGGAGGCGGATAATGAAAGATGCGAAAGAGCAATGTCGGATCCTCAGTAAAATTCTTTCGAAAGAACTGATCCTCGAGGCCGAGGCTGAGAGCAATCCCCTCCATCAAACGATGGCTGAGACTCGTCATGGCTTTTAAATAGTCCAGAACCGTTTCGCGAAAACCTATCAATTCAGGGAAAAGATTTTTGCCGTGCAAGGGTGTTTTACCAAGGACCAGAGGATGCGAATCACTCTGCTCCTCGCCAAAATAAAGGCCTTCCTTCCAATCGGGTTTGCCCGAGGTCAGTTCGCCTCCTACTGGAAAAAATCCGCGCCAAGCGCGGCCGGCGAGCTCCATACGATAAAGATTTTTTTTGTCGGCGGGCCAGCTGAAAAACTCCTGACTGAGGCTCTCGAGCCGAGCTTCGAGATGAGGATCGATACCGTGACCTTTGATGTAGAAAAAGCCTTTGTCGATACAGGCCTCCCGAATGGTTTTCGCCACCGGCCCGCGGTCGTTCGATTGGAAAAGGCTGGATATATCGATAACGGGAAGTTCTTGCATGAGAGGCTCCCTTTAGCATTCGGCCAGTCCTTAAACTAGCCGAGGTCGAAAGGGAGCTCAAGGACCTAATCTTAGCGGGTGCAGAGGACGTTCATCGTATCGGTCTTGTTAGCGTAAGGAGCGTAGCCCTCAGCCGTGTGGAAAGGCCAGAACGTGGCACTCGACCCTCGAGTCGTGGACGTGATGTGAAGCGCATTATTAAAATTCAGCGGTGTTCTCATGTAATAGAGTCCATCGATGTAAGCCTGCATGTATTCTTTTTGTGTTGGCACGCGCCAGTCGCTGTAACTGCCGAGGACAAGACCATCGCAATAAGTGATCGCTGTTTCCCAGGTATAGCCTACCTTGTCGCCTTTGGCCCAATACATCCCCGAGACTCGGTCTTTGTACACACAGTCTTCGCCCGCGTCGCAAATCCCGTTGTTCGTCAAAGCACCGCCGCCCGTATCGGATGAAGGGTCGCGAGCCCACGCTTGGCCGGTGTTGGCCACAAATCCTGCGGGAAGATCGCTGCCGCTGTTCAAATCCTCGACCGTATCATAGTAATCAACCCCTGTGACCGCTCCAGTTCCAGTCTGGCGGTCGAAGAAAGAAATCTTCGCCTGGTTTTTAAAGAACGTAATCGCACCCGCGATACCACCGGCCGATTTTCCTGTTCGAATATCCCAGCTGTTCAGCGCCGAAGTATTCACCGATTTAAAGGTCGAAGTCGTGACGCAAGAGGTTTGTCCGTCCGCGGTACAGTCCGTTCCAAAGGATCCGCTCGTTCCGAAAATGTCGATTCCGGTTCTAATGTTTGTGCCAGAAATATCGGTGTCGCCGGCGGCTGAGTAGCGTGTTCCGTTGCGATCGAACCAACCGAAGTTGGCCGAGGCCTTGATCTTGGCGTTGAATGTTGAACTGTCAATATCCGTGTAGCCATCCGAGACAGAGAGAGGAAAATTCGAGCTTGGATATTCGCCACTTATTCCAGAGATGGCTGGGAAGTTGGCGATGGCCACGCAGTTCGTAGCATTTTCCCCGGCACAATCCGAAGGCCTGATACCGGCTGAGCCTGACACACCAGCGAGGGTTTGACCGCTAAGAATCTTAGCGGCTGCACCTGTGACGAGAGCTGCGGGATAGGTGGCGCCCGATACACAGCCCTGGCCGCCATCGCTATTGCAGTCGGCGAGGCTGCCGTTGATGCCGGCGATGGTCACGCCGACGCGGATTTTATTTGCGTTGGAAGTCACGTTCGCGACTTTATCAACGGCTGGAAAGTTTGTGACAGCCACACAATTCGTTTCCCCGTCGCTCCCGCAGTTGGCTGGTTTGACAGCCGCAGATCCGTTGACGCCGGCTACGGTTTGGCCTGTGAGGATTTTGGCAGCAGCACCGGTCGCGAGGGCGGCGGGGTAGGCAGCGCTCGACACACAGCCTTGGCCGCCGTCAGTCGTACAATCGGCGAGTGAGCCGATGACACCGGCAATTGTTACTGAAGAACGAATCTTCGCGGCATTCGCTGTGATGTTATTCACCTTGTCGACGGCTGGAAAGTTTGTGACTGCAATACAGTTCGTAGCGCCATCGCTCGTGCAGTTTGAAGGTGAGACGGCAGCGGAACCCGCGATTCCACCAAGGGTTTGACCCGTGAGAATTTTTGCAGCTGCGCCCGAAGCAAGAGCTGAGGGATAGGCAGCAGTCGATACACAGCCCTCGCCGCCATCGCTTGCGCAGTCGGCGAGCGTGCCCGTGACACCGACGATGGAAACCGAACTGCGAATCTTGCCCGCATTGGCCGTAATCTTATTCACCTTGTCGACGGCAGGGAAGTTTGAAATAGCCACACAACCTGTGGCGCCATCACTCGCGCAATCGCTCGGTCGGACGCCGGCCGAACCTAAAATTCCGGCCAGGGTGTCACCCGCTGCGATTTT
>SEDW01000730.1 GCA_004193325.1 Pseudomonadota bacterium
CGCGCGGATTTTCTCAACGAGCTGCGTGAGGATCTATCCGAAGTTTACTCGTCCTATCTCGACTCGGGAATGGACGAAGCTGAAGCCTACACTGCCACTCTCCGAGACTTTCGATTTGGGCCTGAGGACTTGTCCTTGATGGCTAAGACGCATCAGACTTTCTTCCTGAGGATATTGAATGCGGTCCCGGAAAGTTTTCAAAATTTGATCGAATATCTCAGCGGCATGGTGCCTCTGGGTTTGCTTTGCTACGCAATAGAAAGAGAGATCGCAGTGATGAACTTTATTCAAGAAGGTGGTTCTCCGGGCATGTACGCGATTATTTTGATTGGTCTCTACCTCCTGGGCCTCGAAGTCCTGAGCGCGATGCGTATTGTTTTCTTCCGGGACCATTCAAAGCGAAATCTAAACATCGAAACCCCGAATGTTCTGCTCGGCTGTTTGGGGCTGATGTTGGTCGCTACCGCTTGGACAATTATGGGCATCTACAACACCGCGAATGCGATGAGTCTGAACCCATCGTCAATGGACATTTTATTCACTGGGTTCAAGGAATCTCTCGTTCCTGTTTCAACGGGCCTTCTTCTCTCGGCGATGGTCGTCCTCGCTCACTTTGCAACGAGGCATATTCTCCATAAGTGGAAAGCTCCTATCGTCTAAGCCGGACCTCGGCTGAAAATCCTTCAGATATAATCCAAATAGACTAATAAGACGAGATAAAGGTATTTAACGTATCTCTATGTATTTGTATTCATTGTCTATTAAAAATAGATCCAGAATTAGATATATCTTTTTCAGAATATTCCGATATATCTAATGATGTATCTAAACCATCCTTATCAAGGAATACTGACATGATGAATTTCAAATTTAATCGAGATCACAGAGAAGAATGCATGAACCGCGGCAGCCACTTTATGGGCAGAGGACCCGGTGGGCCATGGGGCCGAGGCGGACGTGGACACGGTCACGGACCAGGGCATGCCCATGGACAAGGTCACGACGAAGCGCGAGGCGAAGCCGTGATGCAAAGGATCCTCGGACACGGCGATTTACGCTTTGTTATCCTCGCTCTTTTGAGCGAAAAACCTTCGCACGGCTACGAGCTGATCAAAGATATCGGCGAGAAATCAAAGGGACAATACACGCCAAGTCCCGGTGTAATCTATCCAACCCTCACCTTTCTCCAGGAGGGCGGATTTGCTAGCGTGACGAGCGCCGAAGGCAAAAACCTCTACACCATCACTGATGCTGGCAAGATCATGCTCGATGAAAACAAGGCCGTGGTCGACGCCATCTTCGAGAGAATGGCTGTGATTGGTGAGCGCCTTTCACGTATGCAGGAGTGGTTCGGCAAGGACGAAGCCAAGGCCGGACGCGGACATCGCGGTGCTCCCGGACACGATCTGATTCGCACAGCGATGCATGAACTCAAGTCTGTCCTCTTCGCCAAGATGCCGATCGAAGATGATGAGCAAAAGGCGATAGCAGAAATTCTTGGCCGCGCGGCCGCTGAGCTTAAGGCTCTAAGAAAGAAGTAAGAGAATAAGAAAAGTGATCACGATGACTTGAAATTGTGGGCAAATGGAGAACGTTTGAGGGTTTTTTCAGCAGTTGAGAGCCTTCTCCATCCCTCATCCTTTTCGATGAATGTGGAAATCTTCCGCGAGTAATACCGATGTTTTGGCTCGTTCTCTCCAGAGAACAGTCCTGGAAACAGAATCATTAATTGTTGGCGTGCATTCGAATTATTGAATTTGAACTCGACGATTGTGGGTGGTAACTATTGCCATCTGAAAAACAGTTCGTTGAGGAAACCAACATGCTCCGTAATCTTTCCGTTCTCGCTCTTGCAGCAGCATTCTCTATCCAGGCTTTTGCCGGCGCTCCATCTAAAGTAAAAGTAAGCGGCGAAGAAAAAGTCCGCAAAGCCATCGATGAACACTCTCGAGACTGCTCTTATTTCTCGCATATAACTGGTTCAGCGCCTCGCCTCGAGGCGCTATCTTTTCAGCTCCAGCCAGCTTAAAATTCCGATTCGCCATCCTGCAGATTGAAACCCCTCAGTACAACGATTTCCATTTCCCACGTCTAAAATATATGCTTATTATCATTCAGAAATTTTCGTCATAAAAAATTTGCTTTCTACTTAGCAAAACCCCAACGCACTGCAGGGAAAGGCTCTCGCCCCAACACTTCCGCCGGAATCAGAATTCCCTTGCCAGTGAATTTATGTAATGGCCTAGCTTTCCCTACTTGCATGGAATAGCCTGCTAAAATTGCTGCTGATCATGATCACTGATACTCGTCCTCTCCACGAGTGCAGGCATTTCCAGCATGCGACCTATAGAGGAGTCCCTGGTGAAAGAGATGCAAGTTGATCCTCAGGATTTCAATCTCAAGTATTTAGCTGCGCAAGGCCTGGCTGATTCTGCCGCTTCCGACGGCCGCTTATCGCTTCTCGCCGCAATTGTTGATTCTTCAGACGATGCGATCTTCAGTACAACTCCTGAAGGGACGATTATTTCCTGGAACGGTTCAGCCGAAAGAATCTATGGCTACACGGAATCCGAAGTGAGCGGGAAATCCTTCCTCGTGATCGGTCACCCCGATCGACCGGAAGAGATGACGGAAATCCTCACCCGGATTTCACTTGGTGTTCGCATTGAACACTTCGAGACTTTCCGCATTCGTAAAGATGGTCAGGTGATCTCGGTATCCCTCTCCATTTCTCCCATCTATGCAATCTCTGGCACCTATGTGGGTGCCTCCTTCATCGCCCGTGACGTAACCGAGAGAAGACAGGTCGAAGAAAAGGCTCGTTCCGCCTCGCAGTATGCGCGGGAACTTATTGAAGCCAGTCTTGACCCTCTCGTTACAATCAGCGCCGAGGGTAAGATCACCGACGTGAACGAGGCCACGATCAACATCACCGGCGTGAGTCGCGAGAGTTTGATCGCCACCGACTTCTCGGATTATTTCACGGAGCCCGATAAAGCGCGTGAAGGCTATAAGCAAGTCTTTGAAAAGGGCTTCGTAACCGATTACCCCTTGACGATTCGGCACAATGAAGGCCGGCTGACTGATGTTCTCTATAACGCTTCGATTTACCGTGATTCTCGCGGAAACGTCCTGGGTGTGTTTGCTGCCGCGCGGGACGTAACGACGCAAAAACAAGCTTCCCAGTACGCCCGAAGTCTTATCGAAGCCTCGCTCGATCCGCTCGTCACGATTAGCCCTGAAGGTAAGATCACCGACGTAAACGAAGCAACAATTCGCATCACCGGAGTCGCTCGAGAACGCCTGATCGCCACCGACTTTTCCGACTATTTCACCGAGCCTCAGATGGCTCGTGAAGGTTATAAACAGGTGTTTGAGAGAGGCTATGTCACCGACTATCCTCTGACGATTCGCCATCACGAGGGGCGTCTGTCAGACGTTCTCTACAACGCCTCGGTCTATCGCGATGCCAGGGGTAACGTACTTGGTGTCTTTGCCGCCGCCCGTGATGTAACCGCTCAAAAACAAGCCTCTCAGTACGCTCGAAGTCTTATCGAAGCCTCACTCGATCCGCTCGTCACGATTAGTGCCGAGGGTAAAATCACCGACGTGAACGAAGCGACGGCCAAGATCACCGGTGTGAGCCGGGAGCGCTTGATCGCCACCGACTTTTCGGATTATTTTACTGAGCCCGAGAAAGCGCGCGAAGGTTACAAGCAGGTGTTCGAAAAGGGTTTCGTCACCGACTATCCTTTGAC
>SEDW01000731.1 GCA_004193325.1 Pseudomonadota bacterium
GGTGCGCCAACCTCGCAAGAGGAAGCAGCCGGCCACGGTAGGCTCAGTGACTGGGGTGAAGTCGTAACAAGGTAGCCGTAGGGGAACCTGCGGCTGGATCACCTCCTTTCTAAGGATGTCTTCACCAGGTTGATGTTCGCATCGGCCTACAGAAGACACTTAGCAGAGACTAGTCATAGTCTCAAACACGCGGCCAGGCCGTCCTCATATCCCTTCAGACACAGCGGAATGCTACAGGCGTTCCTTGCGGGGCCTTAGCTCAGCTGGGAGAGCGCCTGATTTGCATTCAGGAGGTCATCGGTTCGATCCCGATAGGCTCCACCAACCCTCCCGCCTCTGGCGTGGCGCAGAAGATGGGTCGGTAGCTCAGGTGGTTAGAGCGCACGCCTGATAAGCGTGAGGTCGGAGGTTCAAGTCCTCCTCGACCCACCATTGCCTTCCAGAAGATCCGATCATCAAGCCCTGGCGTCAGGGTTTGATCGTCTGATCTTCAGACGAATTGACATCGTTTAGAGTGAGAAACATCAGTATCATCTGGCAGTCCGAGTAAGGGCTGTCTGGGGGTTCGACCCCGAGAGATGATATTGTTCCAAGTCTAGTACACTAACCGTGTGCGTTCACTGCTTTAGGGCGTTGGGCGCACGCATGGGTAAGTATACGACTTTTGACGCCGGAAGGGATGCGGGCTTGCTTGAACCAGCGGCCTTGCTCTTTCCGGGTCAGATCAAGCGCGAAAAGGGCGTTTGGTGGATGCCTAGGCAGCAAGAGGCGATGAAGGACGTGATACCCTGCGTTAAGCTTTGGGGAGCCGGGAATAGGCTTTGATCCAGAGATCTCCGAATGGGGAAACCCACCTGACATTCTATTGTTGTTGCTTCGCGGCGCAAGCTGCGGAGTAGCCAACAGTGGGGTGAGACAGGTACTTTTACCCTGAATACATAGGGGTTTAAGAGCAAACCCGGGGAACTGAAACATCTAAGTACCCGGAGGAAAGGAAATCAATAGAGACTCCGTTAGTAGTGGCGAGCGAACGCGGACCAGCCGAGCCTGGAAGAACGAGTGGAATGGTCTGGAAAGGCCAGCGACATGGGTGACAGCCCCGTACACGAAGTTCCAAGGGACGTATCAAGTAGGGCGGGACACGTGAAATCCTGTCTGAAGATCGGGGGACCACCCCCGAAGGCTAAGTACTCCTTGCTGACCGATAGCGAACCAGTACCGTGAGGGAAAGGTGAAAAGCACCCCGACGAGGGGAGTGAAACAGTACCTGAAACCGGACGCCTACAAGCAGTCGGAGGGGCCTTGAGCCCTGACGGCGTACCTTTTGTATAATGGGTCAACGACTTGGTCTTACGAGCAAGCTTAAGCCGATAGGTGTAGGCGCAGCGAAAGCGAGTCTTAAAAGGGCGCATGAGTTCGTGGGATCAGACCCGAAACCAGGTGATCTAGCCATGAGCAGGATGAAGGTTGGGTAACACCAACTGGAGGTCCGAACCAACACCCGTTGAAAAGGGTCTGGATGACTTGTGGCTAGGGGTGAAAGGCTAATCAAACCTGGAGATAGCTGGTTCTCCGCGAAAGCTATTTAGGTAGCGCCTCGACCGAATACCCTCGGGGGTAGAGCACTGCATGGATGATGGGGGCCCACAGCCTTACTGAGTCTAAGCAAACTCCGAATACCGAGGAGTACTAGTCGGGAGACACACGGTGGGTGCTAACGTCCATCGTGAAGAGGGAAACAACCCTGACCTGCAGCTAAGGCCCCTAATTCGTGGCTAAGTGGGAAAGCATGTGGGACGGCCAAAACAACCAGGATGTTGGCTTAGAAGCAGCCATCCTTTAAAGATAGCGTAACAGCTCACTGGTCTAATTAAGAGGTCTTGCGGCGAAGATGTAACGGGGCTCAAGCCACGAGCCGAAGCTTTGGATGCACTTTAGAGTGCGTGGTAGCGGAGCGTTCTGTGATATAGAACGCTGCCTCTTTAGCCCAGCAATGGTCTACGGAGGCAATGTTCTGACTGTGAAGCCGGGCCGTGAGGCAACCGGTGGAGTGATCAGAAGTGAGAATGTTGACATGAGTAGCGACAAACAGGGTGAGAGACCCTGTCGCCGAAAGTCCAAGGGTTCCTGCTTAAAGCTAATCTGAGCAGGGTAAGCCGGCCCCTAAGGCGAGGCCGAAAGGCGTAGTCGATGGGAACCAGGTTAATAT
>SEDW01000732.1 GCA_004193325.1 Pseudomonadota bacterium
AGCTGAGCAGTATTTCACTGAAGTCTACGACCGCAAAAATCATGTCGTGCTGATTCAGGGCGAAGACGATGCCGCCAAGGCAATTGAAATTCTACACAACAATCATGCTCGCATCGAAGAACAAAGTTTTGCCTTCTTCAACTCGGTGTCTGACGACCGTTTTCGTGCCGTCGAAGGCAATGCCTACCCCACGCACTCGAGCTATCACCAAACGGCCAGCATCGAACCACCAATCGATACCATCCGCTAATCAAAAAACCAAAGGGAGAGAAAACATTCGATTCTCTCCCTAAGTTATTGTAGCTGGCTCCTGATACTGTCGAAGAGCAGAGCCTGGTTCACAGGCTTTGCCACATGCCCGTCAAATCCGGCTTTTAACATTTTCTCCCGCTCCTCCTTCATCGCATGCGCAGTGAGGGCGATGATGGGCTTACTATAATTGCGGCTTCGGAGTTCTGCCAAGGCCGAATAGCCATCCATCCTGGGCATCTGGATATCCATCAGCACCACATCAAAGGACTCACTCATTGCCCGCTCAACGGCTTCCTGTCCGTCCGAGGCCTCGATAATATCAGCCCCCTGATACTTGAGCATTCTCGTCAGGAGAAAGCGATTATCCGGTGAATCGTCGACGACCAGGATTTTCAAATCTTTCAGCAGAAAGGTTTTGGAGATGTTTCCCACTGCATTCTGCGCCGGTAATTTATCCTGAGACTTCATGAGGAAATCTTTGCCAATCTCGGCCTCAAAATCGATGACGAAGGTACAGCCTTCACCGAGACTCGCTCCTTCGATCGTCAAGTCGCCGCCGAGCGCTCGCGCGAGACGCCTCGATAGAGCGAGACCCAAACCCGTTCCACCATAGTTGCCGGCCCGCGTGTGATCGAGCTGCACGAAGGGCCGAAAGAGATCGTCGCGCTGAGATTCGTCAAGGCCGACGCCGGTATCGGTAACTCGAATATGAATCTTCGCGCTCTCGGTACGAAGCACGACGGGAACGACTTCGATATCAACGCCACCTTTTTGCGTGAACTTAATAGCGTTGCCCACGACGTTGATAAGAATCTGCCTGACCCGGGTTCTATCGGAGACGATGACCTTCGGCAAATCAGCGGCTATTTTCACAGACAAAGACAGATTTTTGAGAGCGGCCTTAATCTCAAAGAGAGACCGCACCTCTTGCACGAGATCGGAAAGACAAAAAGGTTTGCTGTCGATCGTAAGTTTGCCAGCCTCAATTTTGGACAGATCCAAAATATCGTCAATGAGATGAGACAACTCCTGCCCGTTTTTATTGATAACACTCAAGTACTCGGCTTCGGTCGTAGTGAGTTTGGCCTCATTGAGCAGCTCACTGTAACCGAGGATTGCACTCAGTGGGGTGCGAATCTCGTGGCTCATATTTGCAAGGAAAGACGTCTTGAGACGATTAGCATCATTGGCATTTTGAACGGCAAGTTCAAGTTGAGCCTGACTTTGCTCAATGAGTTCACGCTGGGATTTCTGCTCATTTTGAGCTTTCACGTAAGCCTCAGCGCCTCGAAGTGAGCGAGTCATGAGATCACTGACTCTTTGAATGAAGTCCTGATATTCATCGTCAAACTGAAACTCGCTTTGCAGACCAAACATCAGACAGGTCGAATGTTGGTTATCGCCAGCGGATATTTTCGCGCAAAACATTTCGCTGGTTCCTGCGAGATCGCGAAAGAAATGGAAAAGGATTTTGCCCTGCTCGATGCCCTTGAACCGTTTCTTCTCCCAGTCACCCTCGAGAAAACATTCTCTCTGATGTGGTGGAGTCGTGAATCCAGTCCACTCTCTTAAATACCACTGGCCCTTTTCCAGAGGAGTGAGAAAGAGCGTGAATCGAAAGTCTTCTGAGTTTTTACGGAGAACAGACATCGCCGCACTCAGAACCTCTATGGGTGAACTTGAATAGGAGGTCTCGCGAGCCAATTCAAAGAGAGTGTTGAGACGTCGCTCGCGCATGCGATGAGAGTTTAGACTCGTGAAGTTTAAGAGGCAGCCCCTAACGAATCCATGCACATCAAAAATTGGCGAACCACTGTAGGAATAGAAGTGATGGGTGTCGTGTCCCTCTCCGCCCGTTACGAGCAGCCTGTCGCCGGCGCGAAAAGAAATCTTTTCACAGACAGTGCGCATGACATCCCGGGCCACTTCATTCCAAAGTTCAGGCCACTGTTTAATA
>SEDW01000733.1 GCA_004193325.1 Pseudomonadota bacterium
CGACATCGCCGTCTGCGGTTCAAAGAGATCAGCGATCAGACGTATAAGCTTGCCGGCAACTCCAAGACTGTGGGTTCGGCTGTGGAATTCGTCAAATCCAATATGAAAGATTTTGGCGTGAAGGGTCAAGATCTCTTGCGAGAAGTCTGGGAAATTCAGCAGCAGTGGAGTCCTGCCCTTGATGTGGTCGAGAGTATTCTCAAGGTCAAAGCCGATCAGCTGAGCGCTCTCAACAATAAGGGCCGTTTGCTGCTTAAGCTGGGTCAAACGGAAGAAGCCCTCAAGTTCATGGAACTCGCCGATAAGCAGGCGCCTAATAATATCGATCGTATCAACGAAATGGCCTTGGCCTATCTCGTCGCGAAGAAGCCTGACTCTTCAGTTGAAAAGATGCGTCAGCTCATTAAATTCAATCCCGATCAGCCGGATATGAAGTTTGAACTCTTTGGAAAGCTTCAGGAGTTTGGGTACGACGAGCATGCGATCAAGCTCTGCAAGGACACGACTTCCCCTCTGGATGTCGTCCGCCACTACAATAACAAGGGTGTCGCACTTGCCAAGAATAACAATATCGAAGCGGCAATATTGGAGTACGAAAGAGCGCTCAAATATTTTCCAAAATACAAAGAGAATTACCGCATTCTCTATAATATCGCTCTCGCGCATCTAAGCTACAAGAATCGCAGCCATTATGAAATCGCTCTCGATTACATCAAGCGCTGCCTCGAGCTGAACCCCAAGTTTGACAAGGCCTTGAAGACTAAGGAGCAAATCGAGGGTCAGCTGGCCAAGGCCAATCGCAGCGCATCCTGAGCCTTCCCAAAAAAGCTTCTGAGTCGATCGCCTTTGCTGTAGAGTGAGCCGAGCTGGATCGATCGACTTTCGGAAGGGTTGTCTCATGAAGGAACTTATTGAACAGGCGCTGAGCCGCTTCGAAGCTGTCGGAGATCAATGGACGAATGCTCATGGCAGCATGGTCAAACATTCTTCCTATGTCTATCTCTGGACTCCCCCGCATACTTCTATAAAATCCGTTAAAAAAATAGGCCTCACACTGCAAGCCATCACGCATGGCAATGAAGTGGGCGGGATAACGTCGCTCACCGAATGCATGAAACTGATTCGTGCCGGTGTGGTAAAGCCTGATATCTCGATGGCATTTGTTCTGGGAAATCCAGCAGCAGCACTCGAAAATCGCCGCTTCCTGGAGAGCGATCTCAATCGCTCATTTGGCAGCAAAGGGACAAGTCTTGAGGGCCAACGCGCGGCACATCTCGAATCCATTCTGAACGAGACGGACTATCTTCTCGATTTCCACCAGACGATCGAAGAGAGTGCGCAGCCCTTTTTCATCTTTCCCTACACGGCGCCGGGTCTGGCGTTTGCGAGAGCCGCACATGCGGATGTTTCGGTCGTCACGCATTGGGGCAAGCCCTTTTCCCTCGATGGCATGTGCACCGATGAGTTTGTAAATTTCAATGGCGGCACTGGCATCACGATTGAATTGGGTAAGAAAGGATTTGATCCTTATCAGTGTTCGGTTGGTCTGCAGGCCGCTCTGGGAGCCATCCACTACGTGCAGGATATGCTGTCCCATCAATATCAGCCTGCAACGACGGAGAGTCCGTTGTATACTTGGAAAGCAATCGTGCTCTTTGAGGAAGGTATGGATTTGAGCGAAGGCCTTTATAACTTTCAGCCTATAGAAAAGGGCCAGGTTATTGGAGTCCATGGCGACAAACCCTTGCTCGCTGCCGAGAGCGGAAGTTTGCTCTTTCCTAAATTTCACAGAGATCAACGCGCTCCCCGTCCTCGCGAAATCTACCGAATCGCAAAGAGGATTGGTTTGAGTGACCTTGGTCAACCCGGAGTAGTTGGAGTATGAGTTACCGATTTCCTGTTTTGCTTGCGATCTCTTTGGCCTCGAGCCTAAGTCTCACGGCAATGGCCCAGGACGAAGATGCAGCTCCGGCAGCTGCTCCGACTCCCCCTCCTGCGCCACCGGTGGAACAAGCCGCGCCTCCTCCAAAGCCAGCAGGAAATCCTCAAAATCCCAAGGTCGATGCGCCTCCGCCCGCGCCTGTGACAGCAGTGAGTCGTGACGTTCCCGACTGTCAGACCTACCTCGCCAGTCCTCTCGATGGCGGAATGGTAGAGCGGGATTCCAAACTCTATTTCATCTCGCCGAAGCTTCCGAGCGATCAATCCCTGCTATCAAATGGCAGGACCGAAAGGTTCTACCCTCTTTTGCAATGGGAAAATACGCCTATGTTCCAGGAGCCGAAGCGGGTTATCTCGCTGATATGGACAAAGGTCTCGTGCAGGATATCGATCTTTCCTCCAAGCAAAAGCGCACACTGAATAGTTTTGAAGCTGGGACCAGGCCGCTCTACATCAAGGCCACCCCACCGGTTGCAATCTACAATTATAATCCTAAAACCCGTGAGCTATCGAAGTACATCAATCTGAAGAAAGTTCCGGATTTAACGCTCCGCCTCAAAGAAGGCATGAAGATTCTCCAGGAACGTGATCAGTTTGGAATCATGCAGGTCAAAGACAACGACCATGTGATTCAGATCAGCCA
>SEDW01000072.1 GCA_004193325.1 Pseudomonadota bacterium
GCAATCAGCTATGAACTCGGCGGTTGGTTCGGTGAATCTCGGGTGATCGGTCTCAGCATTAAAAATCAGATCGATGTCGTACCCTTTTCCCTGAACAACAGTGAATCGTCAACGAACTTCACCGACGTAAGATTAAAAGCACGCATCTGGGGAATCATTCCTTCGGTCGGTGTGAGTCTATCCGAAGTCGATATCAAACGCGAAGATGTTAAGACCGTGGGTCTCTTCGGAACAGGTATGAACATGGGCCTTGGCGGAACGGGGACACTCTATCCCGGTATCGTTTTGAATGGCGATGTGATGCTCGTCAAGAGCACGCACATGTTTGATAAACTCGCCCTCGAACATAAGTTGGGTGATCGTCAGGAGGCCGATGTTCACATCGCTTTCGATATCACCGACCGCCTTATCGATCTATTGGTTGGCTATCGTTTGCGATCCTACGAGATCGAAACTCCTACGGAGACGTTCAAGGAAAGTGCACAAGGAATCTATGCTGGCCTTCGTCTTGGCGTTTACTTCTAAGACCTTTGGCTGAGCTAACATCACTTTGGGGCTGAACCGTTTGGGTTCAGCCCCTTTTTTTATTCCTCAGCTTTGAGATTGGAATCGCGGCGCTTCTTCGCGCGGGCGTAGCGATTTTTTTCTTCGGGGCTGCTGGGCACAAGTTCCGGCACTGCAGTTGGTTTATTGCCTTCGCCGAGAGCCACCATCGTAAAGTAGCAGCTATTGGTGTGACGAATGCTTTTTTGAATAAGATTTTCCGAAATGACTTTAATGCCGACTTCCATCGAAGTGCGGCCCGTGTAGTTGATCGTCGCAAGAAAGGTCAAGAGTTCACCGATGAAGATCGGCTGTTTGAAGATCACTTTATCGACCGAGAGTGTCACGACATTGCAGGCTGCATATCTCATCGCACAGGCATAGGCGACCCGATCCAGATACTTCAGAAGATCGCCCCCGTGCATATGTCCCGAAAAATTTGCCATATCCGGCGTAACGAGGACCGACATGTGGAGAGTCTTGGGGTTGAGCGCATCAACGGCATTGGTCATCGTTTTCCTGCCTTTCGGTCGGGGCTTAAGTCATGCTTATCTAAGGCTAGGGATCATCTTAAAAGCCTTTTTGCTCAGAGTCACTCCCAAGCCTTTGGAAAAGACGCTTCCAGAATGTTAGGTCTTAAGTGACATGCTGTTCTGGATACTGCCTGGCTCACAGAACAGTTCGTTCTTTTAACCTTGTCGGCCAGCGGCAGCCTTTATTAGAGTGGGGACAGGAAAGAGCTCATTCATTACCGAGGTAGACCATGAAAACACAATTGATCCGCAGTCTGACATTAGCCAGCAGTTTCCTCTTAGCCTCGGCCGCGTTCGGCCAGGTTGTCATCACTGATCCAAACGACTCCAATATTTTGCCAAGCCTGCAATCGATCGGCTCGGGCTGTGCCGAAGATAGCGGAGCCTCCGCGCATTGGGAAGGCGCGACCCTCGTCGTCAACTTCTCGGATATGGTTGCTGAGAAAGGCCAGGGCATTTCACTCACAGAGAGCCGCAAAACCTGTTCGCTCACACTCGACCTGAAACTGCCGAAGGGTCTGAGCTACGCTCTCGCGACCTATAGCGCCGAGGGCTATGACGCGCTCGCGGACAAGGATACGAGAAACTTCACTGTGACAAACTTCTTCCAAGGAGATGGCGAGACGGCCAGCTCCTCGCTCGAGGCTAAAGGCCCGCTATCGAAATCATTCCGCAGTCGTCACTGGAACAGTCAGGACGAGTTGCTCTGGAGCCCTTGCGGCGAATCCCGGGCTCAAACCATCACAGCCGCCCTCCGCGTGGCCAATGGTGGCGACCGTGCTGCTGAATCGGTGTCCGGCCTTGATTCCCTTCGTCTTACTTTCCGCATCAAACAGTGCGCTCCCGTTCTTCGCTGAGAGCATACTCAAAGCTCAGTCATAGAATCTCCATGAAGAGCCTCGGCAAACGCCTGGGCTCTTTTTCGTTTTGAGGCTGAAGGCCTATGAGTATTGAGCTATCTTTGGGTCACAATCCTTTAGGGGAATTTCTATGACGGCCGAGACCTTGCCTATCCTCTACACCTTTCGACGCTGCCCTTACGCAATGCGGGCCCGTATGGCTCTCTGGGCCAGTGGGGTGAAAGTTATTCTGCGGGAGGTTAAGCTCGGGGACAAACCTCTGGCGCTTCGAGAAGCTTCGCCGAAAGCCACAGTTCCTGTCTTGGTCCTGCCCGATGGGAAGGTCATCGATGAGAGCTTTGAGATTATGCTCTGGGCCCTCAGAAAGAGCGATCCTGACCATTGGCTTGATGGCGAAAGTCCCGAGGCGCTGACGCTCATTCAGAGAGCGGACGGGGAATTCAAAAAAGCCCTCGATCGGTTTAAATATCCGGAGCGTTTTGCGGAGGAGCCGGGCTATGATGCCAAAGCGATTGGCGTCCAGTTTCTCGAGGAGCTCGAGCAGCGTTTGGAAACAAATCTTTTTCTCTTTCGGAAAAGTCCTGCGCTCGCTGATATCGCGATCTTTCCTTTCGTTCGGCAGTTTGCCAATGTGGACAAGAATTTCTACACAGCTCTCGATCTGCCGAAGCTCAAGCTTTGGCTCGACACGCTCACCGTTTCAAAAGAATTTGAAGCGATCATGACGAAGTTCGAGCCTTGGAAGCCTGAACAAGATCGCTTAATTTGGGGATCAAGGGTTTAGGCCTGGAGCTGGTTGCTGCTGACGAGCTGCATGCTCGTGGATTCCTGCTGGCGTCGGTCTTCTTCGAAGAGAGGCAGGCGGACGATAAAGGTCGTGTGTTCAGCGCTTGGTTCCAGGCGGAGAGAGCCGCCATGGTCTTCGGATATTCCCTGGGATATGCTAAGACCGAGGCCCGTGCCCCGGCCCTCTTCTTTGGTCGTGAAGAAAGGCTGCATGATCTTCTCGCGAATCGCGGGATCGATGCCTTCCCCGCTGTCGCTCACTTCAATCGTAATCCACTCTTCATTTGCATAAGCCTCGAGCTTGATCCACTTGCTGCTCAGATCATCAACCGCATCGTAGGCGTTGCTCAAAAGGTTCATGAGCAGCTGAGCGATCTGCGAACGACGGCAGCTGAGACGAATGTCCGGCGCCACGTCGAGGATGAGCTCGATCGCATGGACCCGGAACTTTTCCTGACAGAGTTCGAGCGTGTCTTCGATAATATCGGTGACGCTTGTCACTTCCATGGGATCTTTTTCGGAGCTGCGGGAAAAGGACCTCAGTCCCCGGACGATCTTGGCAATTCGCTGAGCCGTAGATTCGATTCGCACAAGGTCATCGCCCAGCTGTTCGGTATCGAGGAGGCCTCGTTCATAGCGCCGACGGATGCGGCTCGCCTGGCCGATGATGATCGCAAGGGGGTTATTGATCTCATGAGCAATGCCGCCGGCCATCTCCACGAGGGAGGACAGTTTTGAGGCAGCGACAAGCTTTTCCCGCTGGCAATTGAAGGCCGTCTCCGCTGATTTGCGTTCGGAAATATCCCGGATCGTAAACTGGAGAACTCTCTGGCCCTCGAAAAGATAGGATTTGAGAATCACCTCGGCTGGAAATTCCCGGCCCTTGGCGCTGCGGTAGGACCATTCAAACTGATGATTGCCCTCCTGATAACCCTGCATCAGATGATACTGGGAGCTCAGGAGCGATGATTGGCCATCAGGCTGCTCGTCCGGAGACAGTTCAAAAACCTTCGATTGAAAGAGTTCTTCTTTGCTCGAGAGCCCGAACATTTCCGGAGCGCGGCGATTGCAATCGAAGACGCCGTCCTTGCCAACGAGAATGATTGCATCGTTTGAGCCTTCAAATAGCGAGCGAAACCGTCTCTCCTGGCTGATGATGTCCTCTTCCACACGTTTACGATGAATCGCAATGGCCGCGATGTTTGCCGCCTCGCTGATCGTGATGATGTCGGCTTCGCTGGGAGAATGGATGAAGCGGTGATAGATCGCAAAGGTACCAAGGACGTTTCGGTCCGGATCGATGATGGGTTCCGACCAGCAGGAGCTAAGGCCTGCGGCAACCGCCAATGGGCGATAAGGCGTCCAGAAAGAATTATCCATGATGTTTTCAACAACAACACGCTTTTTGCTGTAGGCAGCCGCACCACAGCAACCGACCTCTGGACCTATTTTCAGGCCATTAATAGCCTGATTATAAAACTTGGGAAGATTGGGAGCGGATCCAACCGTGAGATGAGTCTGACCGCGATCGAGAAGAAGGATCGAACAGATCATATTGGGATTGATTCCCTCGACGCCGTGAACTATCGACTCCAGAATCTGTTCCAGTTCTGCACCCATGGCGATGAGTGTCATCGTTCGTGTTCTGGCCTCTTCGATGGATTTCTGCCGAATCTCGGCGGTGATATCCCGAAAGAAGCAAACACGACCGCAGACTTCATCATCAATGATCGAAGCACTGCTGTGCATTTCAATAAAGCGATGGCATTTGAGTTCGATGCGATCGAGGCTTTCCTCCCGACTCCTGGAACAAAGGCTTTGAGTCAATGTCCTTAACTGTTCGGTTTCGATCGTTTGCTCGACGATACGAGCCATCAGGAACTCGTGCTCGACGACGCAGGATTGCTCCTGATCGATATTCCATATTTCGAGAAAGCGACGATTATAATCCAGCGCCTTATTTTGCCGAAAGTCGACCACCAGGATTCCGTCGCGGGATCCATTGAGGCTGGCTTGCAATAAGGGGAGCTGATTAAGCATGGAACTCTTCATTTGTGTGAGAAGGAGTCGAGCTAATGAAAGTTAGGATAAAGGATTTTTGATATGAGCGATACCGAGATTTATCAATTCTTTAGTAGAAAATAATCGAAACATACTGGGTGAATTCTCTCAAAAATCGGCGGCCTTCGCACGTATTTGCGCCCCGCGGCCTGATTGATATTAGGTATAGGAAATGGCGACGTTATTGAAAATGCCCACGATGTAAAATCACATCGTGGGCACAAAAATTATGGGTTTTGTCTCGGCTATTTCGGTTATTGCTTCACTATCCAGCGTTGATTGTCAGCCCCATTGCATTGCCATTGGTGAATAACGGCTCCGTTGTCGATACTTACGTTTTCGACATCGACACATTTATCTGTCTGTAAAGTTTTGATTAACACGACGTTCCCGATCGAACGCTCGATTTTGAACGACTGGTTTGCCGCGCCTGAACAGTCCCATTGCTGAAGCTTGGTACCGTCTTCCAGGCCGGATTTATAAACGTCGAGGCATTTGCCGCTCGAAACATTTTTAAAACGGAAGATTCCTTGACCAGCATCCTCGGCCATAAATTTCTGGGCTTTGCTGTCATTGCAATCCCATTGCTGCACCTTAGCGCCATTGCTCGTGGAGGAGGCGGAGATATCGATGCATTTATTGGAAAGGACCGACATAAAGCTATAGATCGTTCCGGCAACTACCGGAGCTGGCGCTTCGGGCACCGTGCCGCTACCAGCTTCAGGGAGCAGTCCATAGACTACAAGCTGACCGGAAAACGTCGCTGCATAAACCTTGCCGTTAGCGATCGTGGGCGAAGCGAATTTGGCAAAGAGCCCGATGTCATCGCGGGCCATGTTTTCGTTCGAGTTCCAGAGTTCCTTCGAAATATCGCTGGCATCAAAAGCCCTGAGAATACCAGGCCGGACGGCTTGATTTGCATCCCCTGAAGCAGGATGCGAGGCCCAGAGAATGCCGGTTCCGGCTTTTGAACCGTAAGCGGAGATCGAGAGAAATCCGCCGGGCATTCCATCGGGGGCGGACATGCTACTTTCCGCAAAAGCCGGCAGGTCGAAGGTTGCGCCATTGAATTTATAGGCGCGAAGGTGTTTGTTTTCGGCCCAAACATAGATGAAGCGACCGTTGTTTCCTTCCCAGTAAGCCGGAGAGCCATGGATGTGACGCTTTTGAGCCACATCGATGCTCTGCACGATCTGACTGTCATTCTTCTCATTGAAGCCGCCCATGTTGTCGCGATCGAGAAGATAAAAGGTTCCGCCTTTGCCGCCACCGATGACGAGATTAGTGTCGGGAATAAGCAGGGCGCCACTCCCGCCGAGATCCGCGTCTTCAATATTCAGAGCTTCGTAGTTATACGGGGTAAACCAGCTCGACACTTTAAAGCCATTGTCTTCGGGAACGAGTTTGACGAAGGCCTGACCATAATTACTTCCGCCTTTGTTCGCATCAAAACTGCCGTTGCCGGTGATGACATAAATATTGCCATCATTGTCGGCAGAAGCGCCCTGACCCGCCTGCCAGATGCCGCCTTCTCCGCCGTTTGGCGTCGCGTTGAAGACTCGTTTCAGTTCGAGAGTCTTGGCATCAAAGCCAGCAAGGAGTCCGTGATAAGGACCCGTATCACAGTGTGAGGCCCAGCCCATGTAGACCGTTCCCTGAGAGAGGAGGAGTGCGGTTCTTTGATTTTGTTTCCGGGAGTCGAAAGGAATTTTTCCCTGGCCGTCACTGCCTTCGCCATTGCCTGCTGTTGTGAAATCGATCAACTTTGGACTGCCGGCACGCTCGGCGCCGTCTTTGATATCGATAGCGTGGAACCACTGCGAATACTTATTATTTTGCTTGGTTCGAACGACGAAATACATCGTGTCCGTCTCATCATCGATCACCGGTGTACCGACGATTCCGATGTTTCCGGAAAAATCTTTGTAGGTGCCGCAGTTCTGTCCGACATCGGTGTTTTTAACGGGAACGATGCCGTTGGCTGGATCGTTATAATTTTTCTTCCAGAGAGGAGTGGTTTTTGAAAAATCATCGGCATCAAATGCATAGACGCTGTTATTCACCGTCGCGACGTAGACGACATTAACTTCTTCACGGCCGGCGATTTTCATATCGGGAACAATCAGCGGCTGCGCATAGATCTGGTCATCGACCGGCAGTGCCCCGATTTTACCGAAGCTCTGGCTATTGACGTTTTTCAGGTTGAGTTGAACTTCCTGAAGAACCGCTCCGGTTCGCGCGTTATTGTTGTGCTGAGTGAGTACCGAGGGGCCATGGGCGGCGCTGAAGATGAAGGCCGTGCCAAGGAAAAGCCCAGTAGCGAGGGGCGAGCGCAACTGTCTTGGAAAAGAAGACATAATTACTCCATAGATTGATCCAAACTTGGATCAAGAACTAGGAGACTTTTACAGGATATACAAGGCTCGAATTTTCTCATGATCTGGCTCCAGGTCTAGAGCCAGATGCAGTCTGGGGAAATTCCAGGAAAATAATGTTAATGAAACATGACGAAGGCTCGCGGCATCCTAGTCAAAAACCTTGGCGCGAATCGCGGCATCGCGTTTTTTAAGGCGTGCCATGTACGCTTCGATCGGTGGATTGCCGTCGACGAGAAACTCCTGCGCGCCGGGTATCACGGCTGCGAGCATGATGTCAGCAGCCGAGAATCCCGATTTTAAAATGTAGTCCTGCTTGGACAAAATGGGATTCAACGCGAGTTTGAAGAGTTCGCTTTGCTGCTTGTTAAAGGCGAGAGTTTCGGCCTTTTCCGTAGGATTCGTCATGTGGGTGAACATCCTGGCGATCACACACTCAAGCGATCCGACAGACCAGATCATCCACTTCGTATATTCGGCGCGAGCGCTGACATCGTCGATCTTAGGCGCGAGTTTGCCCGAGCTGTATCGATCCGCGAGGTACATGCAGATGGCCGCAGATTCCCAGATGACCAGATCGCCATCGACGAGAGTGGGGGTGCGGCCCATCGGATTGAGTTTACGGTAGGCGGGACTGTCCATCTCGCCCGCGGCTTTCTTCAGGAAATGATTCTCGTAGGGAACGCCCATTTCCTCGAGCAGCCAGCGGACACGATCGCTTCGATCCTGGTATGCCATACAGTAAAGATCGAGTGCCTTGGTCTGAGCCATATCTAACCTTTCTTTGAGGGATGTAAAGAGTCAAATGTTTCGGGCAAGTCTAGCACAATTGCCGCAGTGTCTTAAGATTTTATTGGGAAAACTCTGACCGTTTCAAAAACGTTTTGAGGACTTCGGAATAGAACCTGAAACATTCGGTGGATTTGATTGGACAACACGGCCCGCGATGGACAAAAACAGTCTTTTCCTGCATAACTCTCTTTTATAATCAAATTCGCTCCTGGGTGGACGCAATGCTTAACGAAGGATCGAGCGCTGACCTCAAAAAGGATCCGCTGTTTGCTAGTCAAGGATTGACTGCTTCGTGGGAAGACTTTCTCAATGCAGAGGGTGCTTCTGAGGCTCATATTCCTTCGGCAACGGCCTTGCTCGATCTTATTCCAGCCATCATCTGGAGTGCGCGTCCCGACGGTCAAATCGATTACGTGAATCGGGTTTGGTATGAAGTCTCGGGTCGAAGCAATCCCCGGGAGTGGATGAGCAACATTCATCCCGATGATTACGACAAGACCTCAGAGCAGATGAGGCAGGGCTTTAGCGATGGCGTGAGTTTTGAAGTTCAACACCGCTACCGTTATGCCGATGGCAGCTATCGCTGGATGCTTGGTCGCGCACGGCCGATGTTGGATAATGATGGCAAAGTTCTTCGCTGGATCGGAACCTGCACCGACATCGAGGAAAAGAAAGTCGCTCGGGATAAGCTTGAAGAAAGCGAACTCATCTTCAAATTTTCGGCTCTCGCCACCCGAAACGTGCTTTGGAGCCGCGATGTTCTGCAAGACGTCACGACCTATAGCCAGTCTTTGACGACCGAACTTGGTTACGCGATCAATGATGAGGTCGGGCAATCTCACTGGTGGACCGATCACATTCACCCTGATGATCGGGAGAATATTTTTAAGATCATCGGCGCCGCGATTGAAAACGGTGATGCGACAGTCGCCGGAGAGTATCGCTTTTTAAGGGCTGACGGTAGCTATCGCCACTATGTTGACCGCTGCACTCTGCTCTATGACGAATCCGGAACACTGGTTCGAATGATTGGCGCGATGGACGACGTGACCGAAGAGCGTCAGGCAACGGCCAAGCTCAAGGAAAGCGAACAGCTCTGGCGATCGCTGACCAATACCATGTCGCAGATTGCCTGGATGTCCGATGCAAGCGGCAAATTTCTGTGGTTTAACGATCGCTGGTACGAATTTTCAGGACGCTCGAAAGAGGCAGCGCCCGATCGCGCCTATCTCGATGCCATTCATCCTGAATATCTGCAGCTCATGCGCTCGAGTTTTGCCCGCTCCTTAAAATCCGGGGAAAGTTGGGACGAAACGGTGCCGATGCGCGGCAAGGAAGGCGAATATCGCTGGTTCCTCTCCACAGCTCATCCGATCCGATCGGAAGACGGCAGTATTCTGCGCTGGCTTGGTACGAGTACAGATATCACTCGGCAGCTGGTCCTCACCGATCGCATCAAGGAACGGGAAGAACAGCTGCGAATGGCGACCGAGGCCGCCAAACTTGGGACCTGGAATTACGAAATCGCAACGGATAACTACGAATGGAACGAACAGGCGGCTGTGATCTTCGGCAGCCCGGGTAGGTCCCGCATGGGTATCGCCGATGTTATGAGCTACATTCACCCTGACGATCGTCCGCGCGTTGATCAAGAGCTGGCCGAGGTTTTGAATTCCACTGGTTCCGAATTTACCGAAACAGAATTTAAAATACTGAGGCCGGATGGAAGCGTGCGCTGGATCTCCTGCGTCGCGAAGCAACTCGAGCAACTCAATCCGCACGATGGTTATCGCCTGATGGTTGTCGGTACCTACATGGATCTCACCGATCGCATGAATGCCGAGATCGAATTGAAAAAGGCGAAGGAAGCGGCTGAGACTGCAAGTGCTGCGAAAACCGCCTTTCTCGCGAACATGAGTCATGAGATCCGCACACCGCTTGGGGCTATCCTGGGGTTTACCGAGCTGCTCAAAGACCCGCGATATTCTCTCGCTGAGCGCAAGATTTACATCGATACGATCAGTCGCGCGGGGAATTCTCTAACCCGGATTATCGATGATATTCTGGATCTTTCAAAAATTGAGGCCGGGCATATCAAGCTCGAATTCACGAGCTTTTCCTTGCCAAAGCT
>SEDW01000734.1 GCA_004193325.1 Pseudomonadota bacterium
GTGACGATTGCGCTGCGAAAGGCTGCATCACCTTTGAGTTTATACTGCATCATATAGACTTTAGCCGGCAGAGCCAAAGCCTTTGGCGCTCCGTTGACAATACTGAAGGCATTGGAAAGACCGACCGCAGCACCGGGATTCATATCGATCAAGGGAACTTTGATTTCCTGACAAACACTCTGCTCGGCAGTCGAAGCGACTTTCGCCACCTGAGCCTGAGATTCCGCGGTTGCGAGCTCTGTATCGGTGATCAGAGTAGGAACGGTGGAAAGGTTCGCGATGAGATCATCTTCACTATTCCCACCGACGCTTTCGATCCCAAGAAGAGTACGGATCTTCTTCCAAAGGCTATCTTCATAGTCATCTCCGTTGAGCTCTTCGAGAGCTGGCGGGAAACCTTCATTCTCCTTTTTCTCTGAGCAGGAGCTGTTCAAAGCTGTGACGTGAAGGCCACAAACCAGGCTCAAGACTGCAAGACTCCGTTCAACGCGCATAAACTTGCCCCTTTAAACATCACGTTCACCAATCCATAATATTACAGCTCATCGCCTGCAACTACATCAATTGCCGAGATTCACTAGATATCGCCCGGTGCTTGTTCTAGAATACAGGATAGACACAATGTCGATCGGTATTTGTTTTTGGGAGAGGAAGGGTATGCGCTCTTACCAAGGTATCTTTCTGTGCTTGGGTTTGATCGGATCGTTGACCGGAACAGCTTTGTTCGGGCAAGACGAAGACCAAGCGCAAAGTTCCCCTGAGGTCCCAGCAACTCCTTCGCATAGCAGTCCACCGGATGCTCCTCCAGTGCCCTCAGCACCCAAAACTCAGCCCAAGGCCGCTCCGAAAAAGGCAGCAGTCCCGAATTCCACGTCTCCTTTAAATCCCTCTACGCTGGCCCCGACTAGCCAGACTCCCGGAGCTGCGCCCCTCGATAAAACCAAGGCCGGCAAGCTCAAACAGATTCGTAAGGTTAAAAGAAAAGAAACTGCTGACGCTTTAATCAAACGCCGCGGATCCACTTCAATTGATAACGTCATTGTTGGGGAAGCACAGGTTTTACCAAAAAATGTTTTCCGTTTGCGCTACATCATGCGTAATGCAAGTGCCGACAAAGGTTACGACAGCGCCGGTAAAGAATTCAGCGCCGGTGCTTCGCTGAACATCACAGGTCACGCCTTCGTCGCGGAATACGGGATCACCGATCGCCTCGTTCTACAGATGATCACTCCCTACACGAGCAGCAACGAACTGGCTATCAATGCCAATGAGTTCAAACGTAGCGCGGAGTATGGTCGTCAGTTCGATAAATTGGTTGATGCGGTCACCCCAAGTCTGATAGCTCGCGGACTTTGCAGCGATGCCGCTCAATGCCGCACAGCGATCGACAACGGCTTGGCCCTTGGTATCGCCACCCCGATCGAACTCCCATCGGGAGAAACAGCAACCGTTGGCGCCAACGTGCCGATTCGCGAAGCCGCAAACAGCATCATTCTGAAAGCGGTAGAACCTGCGGCAGGAAAATCGGGCGTCGGTGATATTCAGTTTGGTCTTGGCTATAATTTTTATTCGAGTCCCCGCAACGTCATCACCGCCGGTCTTGGCCTGCGGATACCGAGCGGCCTCTTTAGTGATGTGGCGAGTGCCTACCGTGCTCCTGGCTCGGGCTTTCTCGCAACGGGTCTACTCTTCCGTTACGATTTGCGCCTGAATCCAGTGATCTTCTCATTCAGTCATCAGGCCGAATTGAGTATGAATAAAGCAAAGCGCAGCCGCTCGTCGATGATCAATCCGCGCTATCTCAATGCCGAAGATCCTACGAACGATGATCCAAGCATTCCAGGCGGTGGAGACGGCGTTTCCAATGACTATGTGATCGAGCGCAAAGGTGTGTATCACGAAGGATTTGGTCGCGTGGCTTACGCCCTTGGCTCTTTGACCCGCTGGTTAAAGCCTGCTGCGCTCTACGGCTTTTATAGCTACATCGTGGATCCGGAATATCAAAACCAGGGCCATCTCTACTCAAAAAAGAGAGAACTCTACACGGCGAGTTATGCCTTCAGTATCGACGGCCTCGCGATGGAGCCGATGATTCCCGTGAGCTTTACCTACAGACGTGAGATTGCCATCGGCGGCCGCAACGCAACGCTCGCGCCCGACTCCGATTATTTCCAGTTCAATTTTTATTATAAGTTTTGATCCGA
>SEDW01000735.1 GCA_004193325.1 Pseudomonadota bacterium
TTGTATTGCTCGGCACCATATTCGCACTCGTTGGCCTAGGCCTAAGCTTTTATTCGCTCTTTCACCATCTCGAACTCAAGCAACTCGGTCACACGAGTTTCTCATGTAATATTAATGACACCTTTTCCTGTGACGATATCGCCAACAGCAAATTCGCCGAAGACCCTTGGAAAAATCCAATGGGCGTCTACGGCATCGGCTACTTCCTTGGCCTCGTGGCCCTTCTCATCACAGCTCGCGCTAAGGAAAGCCTACGCAAAGACGCTCTTCAGGCCTACGCCGCGCTCGTCGTCATCGGTGTTCTCACATCCATCACTCTCTTCGGTATCTCAGAATTCATCATCGGCAAAATCTGTCCGACCTGTGTGGGCATCTACCTAATCACCATCGTGCAGGGCGTGATCCTCTTCTTCAGCCGTGAAGCGATCCCCAAGCCCATCTCATTCAAATCCACGACGAACGGCGCCTGGTACGCAATCATCGCTCTTGCCGTCGCGATCGCCGGCTACCAGATCATCAAGCCACGCGCACCTTCGAATCTCACACTCGATAATCCTAAAGCCGGTGAAGAACTCGAAGCCATCCGTGACGCCATCGACGCCCAAAGCAAGTCGCCCAGCAGCGGAGCACTGGCTCTTCTTTCGCCAGACCTTTCCCCATCAGTCACGATCGATCTCAACGCCTACAGTGGCCTCGGCGAAGACTTTCACAAAGGATCTCCTGACGCAAAAGTGAAGATCGTTGAATTTGTCGACTTCCAATGCCCGGCTTGTGCCAATGCTTCCAAGACGATGCGCAAACTCTCTGAGGAATTCGGCGACAAAATTCTCATCGTCTTCAAAAACTTCCCGCTCGATTCGAGCTGCAACACAGCGGTTCAGACCAAGATGCACGCTCACGCCTGTAACGCCGCTAAGCTTGCACGCTGCGCCGGCGCTAACGGTAAGTTCTGGGCTATGCAAAACCAACTCTTTGACAACCAGTCGAACATCAGCGAAACGAGCCTCACCGCTTGGTCCAAAGAGTTCGGCGGCTTGAACGATACTCAGATTAAAGAATGCCTCGCATCGAAAGATGTCGCGGCGAAGATTCAGGACGACGCTCGCCAAGCAAGCGAAGCTGGCCTCCAGGGTACTCCAACGATTTTTATCAACGGTAAGAAATACAACGGCGGCGCCGACGCTGATCAGCTAAGGCCGATCATCCAGGCTCTGCTTGAAGGTTGATTTAGGAAGTTTCTATGAAAATACAATTTGAGCACGATTACCAAAACAAAATCATGACGCAGGCTTTTACCGAGAGCTTCACGATCAAAAGTGATCAGGACGTGCAGGCTTGGCGACAGCTTTGGATGGACGCGCTCAAGTCCTGGCATTCTCCTTATAAATCGGTCATAGATGGCCGCAATCTGTCGATTGCATCTGATGCCAACAAAGAGCAGATCAAGTCCGCCTTTGTTCGCCTCGAGAAATTGATGAGCGGATTCTTCCTCAAAAAAGCGGTCTTCTTCGGACTCGATCCGGAGCTGGCTGCAGTTGTGCCCTTCGACTCTTTCGTAGACGAAGACGCAGCGATGGATGCCGCCGGTGTCCGCACACGGGTCGCTCGCGAACCTGGAGATTTCCGCAGCAGCATTCAATTCCAGAATCATTTCCGCCAACACGTGGTGGAGATGAACTTTGGTGCAGACACTGTTATCGATACCAAAGAGAAGGTTCAGATACTTCGCTCAAAGATGACGAACAACCTCATGCACTGGCACTCCGCCTGGAGCCTTCTGATCGACTGCTCGCAGCTCGAAATTAAAGAAGAATGCTTTCCTGAATTCGAATCCATGGTTCGATTCATGAAAGGCTTTTTCCTGAAGGAAGTCTTGGGTTATCAGCCTAAGGTCAAAGATCTCGTCTACCCTTTTAAGGTCTACCGAGCGCGACACAATGCCGCAGGAAGATTGGAAGCGGAAGGGCTCTTTTCCGGTGAGGACGCCAACTGTAAGACACGTAAGGCCGATTAGAGTTGGTCTTCAGTATTCGCCTTGATATAAAGGGAGCTCGTTCATTCCGAGCTCCTTTCCTTTTTTGGAATTTCGGGACTCGTTTATTTGTTTTGGAGTGTATTTGTGCAAGCTGTAGAACTCTATGCTATTCAAAATTCGCTTATTCTCAGAGCTCGTGGCGTTGAACTCCTCGTCCTCCCGGTCCA
>SEDW01000073.1 GCA_004193325.1 Pseudomonadota bacterium
GGTAAAACGGCTGATGCCGAGAGTCTCGCCGTTGTGAAAAAAATCGGTGAAGTAAGAACTGGCCCTCAGGATAGACCTGTAGAGCCAGTCGTTATTAATTCAGCCACTGTTAAAGAGACAGGCCTGAACTGATTATTTGAGCGATCATTATTCAAAAGGGCTTGTAGTGTGCCAGATAGGCTGCTGTGAGCCCCAAGAGTAATACGAGGACCCAGATCATTCCAGCAAGGTTCTTCTTGCGAGCCGCTATTGCGCCAACTCCGCCGAGTGCAACCCAGATAACAATCTTACCTACGACCCAGCCAGGGAACCCAACGCCGAGCTTCGCTATCATTCCGAATCCTGCAACGAGGACGATGAGCAATCCGACGCCGTGGAACATCGCAATCCACTTGCGGCCAGGAAGTTGTTTCGCATCGCCGCCGTTGATCGCCATTACGATCTGACCGCCGAGCGCGGAGAAGACCATAAAAATACCTAGAAAATGAACAATTTTATAGAAGTCAAATGACATCGATTACTCCGACAGACAGTTTATTAGGCAATGCGGAAATTACAGAAATTCATTCGAGCTGACCAGACTCAAATGCGAAAAGTGCCACTTCTAGGCGAAAAAAAAGGCCCCGAAGGGCCATCGTCACTTCGCAGATTATTATTTTTTGATAAGACCACTTTCAAGCTTCATCTGAATCATGAGATCTCCGGTGGTGATGCCATTGGCCACAATATGGTGGGCCGCATGATCATCATTAGGCGCTTCCAACTCGATGTTCCAGACGTTGGGGGCGGTTTCACCCAATCCAACGGGAATGCTTTCGAGTGCAGAAATTTTCGCAAACATTCCGTCTTCAACCAGAATCTCTTGCCCCTCTTCGAGTTCAAAGGCCGGTACGATCCCATTTCGAGTGACGAATGGATGTTTGCCGGTCGCTTTGATTTCACGACCAGCGATCTGGATTTTAATCATGGGAATTTTTTCCGGGCCGACGGTCATCTTCCGAATCGGAAAAGCTTTTTTCAAAAGTGGATTCCAAATCAAATCAGTATCGATAATCTGATCGATACGTTTGGTGGTTTTGCCATCTTCCATCACGATCTCTGTGTCGGCCGTTACGCAGCCGCAGGTGGTGCGTTTGAAGAGGACCTGACGCTTGCAGTTGGTGACGTCGTAGGTGACAACATCCGCATCCGAGAATTGTAGGTTGTGGGCAGAGTTATCGGCATTCGCAAAGAGTTCAGCGCCGTTACCTGTATCAGTTCCTACCCATCGACAAGCGTTGTCAGCTGAGCACATATTTGCGTAATCTGCCTGCGATAAAGTTGCAGCCCCAGAACCCGTCCCATTCGAGGATGGCGTTTCTGGAACCGCGGGTGCAGGCGGTGGAGGTGGAGATTCAATTTCTAGATTGAACTCCTTACTTTTTCCGGCATTGCCTTCTTTTCCATCAGGACCAAACGCAAAGGCCTGAACCTTGAATTTTTTGATAGTTGGGACAAACGGAGGAGCGCTCGCTACTCCGGCCCCTGATGTGGCCGTGCCGCTACCGGAAGCACCTGACCCACCGCCTTCGATAAATGAACAGGTCGATTGATTGAAGGAATCCGGAGCCCAATCGCCGCCAGCGGATGCTGCAGGAGCCGCAGCGACAGGAGGTGGTGGGGGTGGTTCGTTTAACATTTCGATCGTCATGCCCTGACCAATCTGTTTGTCAGTCGCAAGATAATTGACGGCTTCATGGGTAATCAATCCTGTTGTTTTGTCAAAACCTCCGACTGGATCCTGAAGGTCATTATTTAGCTTCAATCTCGCATCGTAGACAATGCCCGATGCAACTATAAAGAACTCATATTTTCCACTTGGCAGAGTAGCGCCATCGACAACATCGGCTGGTGCAGCGGTGGATCCAGCGGTTCGAAACCGAAGTTTCACATCGTAGGGCTGAGGAGTTTCCAGCGGAATACGTGCACTCACTTTCGATGTTTTCTTAACACCGTTTTCAGTTTCAGATGTGCCGATTACGTTTACGTCGACTGACTCAACAACTTTATATTGACCCGGACCTGGAGATTTCTGAAAGTTAGGTCTGATGACATCGATCGTGTATTGATCACCTGAGCCTGTGAATTTCGCGCCATTCATAATCTGTGAAATACGGGCGTTGTCCATTTTTTGGAAAGTGACAGTTACACCTGCCTTGGAACCTCCAGTGGTAACGCCTTTATTTTCACTTGTGGGACGTTCCATTAGTGTCCACTGCACGAGTTCGTAATAATTTTGGGCAAAAACCGCTGGAATGTATTTATCGTCAGCAATTTTTGAAGAAGAAAGAAGTGCCTTGAATCGAGCGAGGGTGTTGTCAGATCCGATTGTTGAGGCTTCACGTCCACGAGTGTTTTTTGCCTCATCGATAGCGTGCTTTGCCTGCTGACTGGAGTTTTGAACGAACATACCTGCGAGGGCAATCACTCCGACTGCAACGACTCCGGTAAATGCCATGGAGCCCTGCTCTCGATTCTTACCAAAAATCATTCCCTTACTCCCCACAGAGATTACCTGTTTTGCTTTACGGCTCGATTCTCTTGAAACTTAACTATCAACCCGCAAGCGGCGAATAGAACTAAAGTTGATGGCAAAAAATTCTGAAAATAAACGTAAATTTAGGAGTTTATCCTTGTTAATTTTTTAGCAATTTAGAATGAGAATGACCTAATTGAGTGCAGCTCATATAGAATTCGGACGCAGTTTCATCACTCTGTAAAAGGCTTTAGTAATTTTTTCTCAATTTGCCAAGCCGTTAGCCGATAGGGAGCCTTACCTACATGGAAGTATCATGAAGAAAATAAGCAAAAGTCAAAATTCAAACTCTGGTCCTGCATTGGATCCGAAGCTTATTGTCTTCATCGTCATTCTAGTTCTTGCGGGCTTTTTCGTTTTCAAGAAGAAATCTTCCATGGGTCCTGCTAGTTCCACTGCCACTGCAGAGAAGAAACCAGAAATTAAAACCGAGCCTACGATCTTAAATGGGTCGGGGTTAACGCAAAACTCTGCGGCTTTTGCCAACGAAATGTTGGCTGCACGGCGTGGAGTTGCTGTGAAGTCAGCCATTGGATTGAAAAGCGCTCAGCTGAAAACTGCAGGCGGTAAAGTTCTTATTCCCTTCGATTTTATCCCCCATAAGCTCTGGTGTCAGGGGGGCGATATCGATACGATGAAATATGCATCGTCTTCGAGAACCGAAAAAGAATTTTTGATTTCTCTGGAATCTATGGATGGCAAGCAGGTAAATGAAGGTGTGCATGTGTCATTGAATGATCTTTATAAAGGGATCAGCCACGTCTTCAAAGTAAGCGCGTCTACATCCACTAAGAGTTTGGCCCTTCGTATCTGCGCTGACAAGAAAAAGCGAGGGACCTGTTCAAGTGCTAAGGTTATCGATCAAACCACGCTTAATGAAAATATGGGAGCGACAGGTGAGAAGCCAAAAGAGGATTATGTTTTCTATTTTCAGCATATGATTTTGGCCAAAGATAAGATTCAAACCTACCGAAGTGATGTCTTTACTGATAATTTTAAAAAGTCCGTGACTCAATTCATGACACAGGAAAAGGTCGATTCGAAAGACCTGCAGTGGGCATTCAGGACGACTAAGATCATACGTTCCAATCCGCCTGACATTATGGACGGCAAAATTCGGCTGACCCTGCCTTACAACGATCCCCGCTGCATGGCTGGCCGTTAATCCTGGCCGCCTTTTTCCTTGCCTCCTTTTGCCACTCTTTTTCTTCTAAAAAAATTACTCAGCATCAAACCGCTCTCCGCTGCCAAGAGCCCTTCGACCACTTCATAACGATGGTTGAGACGCGTATCAGTGTTGAGTTGAAAGAGACTTCCCAAGGCGCCGCCTTTAGGATCCCTGGCGCCGTACACAACCCTTGGGACTCGTGCCTGATAAATAATTCCTGCACACATGAGACAGGGCTCTAATGTCACGTAAAGGGCGCAATCCTGCAGGCGCCACGCATTGAGATAGCGCGAGGCCTCTTCGATTGCGAGGAGTTCGGCATGCGCATGAGCCTGTCGGATCGATTCCCTGAGGTTGATTCCACTACCGATCAAGCGGCCCTTGTGTACGACCACAGCTCCTACCGGCACTTCATCTTTCATCGCAGACGCTTCGGCCAGCGATAGGGCGTAGTTCATCCAAAACGTATCGAGATCAAACTCGTTCATTTAAGAATCCTGTTTGCGGCGAGCCATGTGTTTGGCAATGTTGCCGAGGCGGCGAAGACCGAGATGAGCCATAATCTGCTCGGCATCCCAGCCTTCAATCAGGAGGTGCTCGATCGCGTAGTGGCGGAGATTCTCAGTGTTGATATTTGGAATTTTGAAGCGTTCCCCAAGTTCATAAAGCAAAAACTTCAGACCGTGGCGGGTCATTTTTGGTAGAACGAGGGAGCCGTCTTTTCCCTTAAACGAGACGAAGAGCCAACGCAATTCACTCTGGCGAGCCGGCTTGAGTGTCTCAAACCATTTCTGAAAATAGTCCTGGTAGACTTTCATGGCGGCAGTTGTTTCCGTAGCAAGCTGAATACTGCGACTCTTCACGCCAGGGACAAAGAGAGAGCCTTTGTCTTTGGCGCTGATGAAATCTTTGGTTTGCAGTTCAATAAGTTCATGAGCTTTGATGCCGTCAAAAGCCAGAAGCCTTAGAATCGCTATATCACGAGCTGATTTGAGATTCTGCGCGTGCATACCGTTCAAAGCATTTTCGATCTGACCTGCGAGGATGGGTTTTAGGAGTTGATCGTCACGTTCAGGAAGAGGCATCGAATCAAACGGTGAATCGCTGATGACCTTTTCCAAGGCGAGGAACCGAAAGAACTGGCGAATCCCGATGATTTTACGTCGGACCGAGTTCTCCTTATCCTTCTCAGCATGAGAGAGGTGTTCGCGAAAGGCGAGAAGTGTCTCCGGCTCTACCGATTTGATCGGCATCTTAAAGCCATCGAGGTAACGGAGAAATTCCGTTGCATCTCGACAATAGGATTCTACCGTCGCAGCTTGACGGTCCTTCATGCGAAGATTCTCGGCGAATCGTTTGACAATGTCGTCGGTAGTGGGTGTCATCAAGGCGTCTACCTAAGTATTGGGTCAAGCGGAGTCTTGGCGCTTCAGGGCCATAGTACTTTCTTTTTTTGAGGGGGAGAAGATTTTCCTATGCTTTCCCCTTCCTGCGATTCGCTGCGTTCGATCGATTTCAGAATTTCTGTTATCGTGGTTTGGACTGGCCCCAATGAAAGAATTTCCGAGTAGAGACCCATCCTCGCCCGAGCTGAGGAGCCCCTAAAGAGGTACGTCGACTTGACTATAATTAAGAAAAAATGGCTCCAGTTTGGTAATCGAGACGAGCGTAAACGCTTTTTCGAGATTGCAGCCATGCTGTTTATCGCGCTTTCTTTCGTTGCATTATCGAGACTCGAAGGCCGGCTCTTTGATTTGAGTAAATCGCTGTCGAATCACCCTGAGTTTTTCAACTCTGTGGTGTACTTCGGTTTGATCAATATCAACGTCGTACTCATTCTCATCCTTTGTTTTCTTCTCTTTCGAAACATCATCAAACTTGTGCTCGAGAGGCGTCATGGGGTCATCGGCTCGAGGCTGAGAACCAAACTCGTCCTTGCCCTGGTCTTCTTTGCTCTCGCACCGACAGCCCTGCTCTTCTACATTTCCACACGCTTTCTAACGGAAAGCTTTGAAACCTGGTTTTCCACGCGGGTGGAAGCGACCATGCACAGAACGCGCGAGGCAGGGGCTATGGTCTACGATCGGGATCAGCGGCGCCTTGCGAGCCTCTCCCGCATCGCTCTTCAAAGAATTCAGGTTTATAATCTTGGTACCGGCACATTCGAGTGGAATGAGATCAATCCCCAGGGCCTGAAGGGTTTTGCCCGGGAGTATAAGGTTTCGAGTATCCGGGTCTACGATCAGGATTCCAATCTGATCTGGCACAATGAATCCAAACGACGAGATGAAGGGTCTGAGAAGGAAAAACGTTTCGTCGTCAGTGCCATTCAAAGTTTTTCCCGTAATCAGACAATGCTGTCTCGAGCGATCGTCGATGCTGACGAAGGGGTTGACATCGTAAGGGGCGTGGCTCCGATTGTGGACCCGAGGTCACAGACAGTGCGTGGCGTAGTCGTTCTCGAAGAGCGCTTTGAGACGCAGATTCTCCAAAGTGTCGAAACTATCATCCAGGAGTTCGCGAGTCTCAAGCCAGGGGCAGAGCTGATTCGAATCAGTTACGTCATCCTCCTGGTCCTCATGGCCGTGATTATTATTTTCTCAGCCACCTGGTTTGGCTTCTACGTGGCCAGGGGAATCATTGCCCCGATTCAGCGACTGGCAGATGCGACCCGCGAAGTTGCTCTCGGCAACTATGGAATTACCCTCGAGGTGAAAACCGATGACGAAACGGGTCAGCTTTTCAGAGCCTTCAACAGTATGACCTTCGATCTCCAGGAGCACGAACAAAAGGTTCAGCGCTTTACAGCTGAACTCGAACGAACGAATGAAGAACTCGATCGCCGCCGTAAATATATGGAGATCATTCTCAAGAATATTGCAGCCGGTGTTCTGGCTGTTGATTCGGAAGACCGTATTACGAGCGTAAACCCGGCAGCCGAAAAACTCCTTGGTCTCGATCAGAATCTCAGTCTTGGCAGAAAGATCGAGGAGGCGCTTGATCCCGGACTCGTCGAAGCTCTCTGGAAGCCGATCAAAGAACGGGTTCAGTTTTCGAATTTCAGCGGCGAAATTGATCTCAGCGACATTGGGATTAACCTCACGCTCCTGGCTGACGCAACCCGGTTTGTGGATGAGAATAATGAGGATTATGGTGTGGTCATCGTTATCGATGATGCCAGTGAGCAGGTAAAAGTCCAACGGGTTGCCGCCTGGCGCGAAGTGGCCCGAAGGATTGCCCACGAGATCAAAAATCCGCTCACACCCATTAAGATTAGTGCGCAAAGGCTCCTGCGGAAGTTTGGGGACCAATTTGAAGGCAAAGATCACCAAATCTTTGAATCCTGTATCGGAACGATTGTTTCGGAAGTCGATGCGCTTCGGGATCTGGTCAACGAGTTTTCGAAATTCTCAAGGCTACCTTCCATCAAGACCCGTCCGGAGGATCTCACCGATCTCCTTCACCAGGCTTTAAGTCTCTTTAATGTAGGCTATGAGCATATTGAGTTTGAGACGGCCAAGATCAGGGACGATATGCCTCTGGTTCCGCTCGATCGTGAGCAGATGATACGGGTATTTACCAATATCATTACCAACGCCATAGCCTCGATACCCGAAGATCGGGAGAAGGCAGTTATCTCGATCAGCGCCCGCCTGCTGGAAGACGTGAATGTGATTCGTATCGAGATAGCCGACAATGGGTCGGGGATCCCGGAGGCCCTCAAACAAAGGGTGCTCGAACCTTATTTCTCGACCAAGAAAGAAGGCACTGGCCTTGGACTCGCGATCGTGAATCAGATTATTTCCGATCACGGTGGGTATCTCCGTATTCAGGACAATCAACCGGTAGGCACAGTGGTGGTCATCGAACTCCCCATGTTTGAGGTTGTCACCCGTAAAAGGATAAATGCCGATGTCTGAATCTCATCGTAACCCAGATGAATTTCTTGCATTGATAATTGATGACGAGGAAAAGATCCGTAAGGCTCTGGCCGCTGTAATCGAGGATGAAGGCTGGACAGTTATCGATGCGGCAGATGGCAGCAAGGGACTCCAGCTCTTCGCAAGGCAAGAGCCTGACCTTGTTCTCCTCGATGTGTGGATGCCCGGCATCGATGGAATCGAAACCCTCCAGAAGATGAAGCAACTCAAGCCGCAGATTCCAGTCGTGATTATGAGCGGACACGGAACCATTGAGACCGCTGTCCGGGCCACGCGGATTGGGGCCTTCGATTATCTGGAAAAACCGCTTTCGCTTGACAAGATTTATCCGCTACTTGATCACGCAAAAAGGCTTCGATCCTACGCAGAAGAGCATCATCAGAACAGTCCTGACCTTATTGGGAACGCCGATTCCATGTTGCAAATCAAGCGGCAGATTAATCTCGTAGCAGCAAAGAATGCCTGGGTGTTGATTACTGGTGAGAACGGAACAGGCAAAGAAGTCGTGGCCAATCATATTCATCAGAAAAGCACGCGTGCGAAAAAGCCCTTCGTTGCCGTGAACTGCGCGGCGATTCCTGAAGATCTTATCGAATCAGAACTGTTCGGGCATGCGAAGGGGGCCTTCACCAACGCAATCGCTGCCAAGAAGGGTAAATTTGAGCTCGCCAATCATGGCACAATCTTTCTCGACGAGATTGGTGACATGTCGCTCAGAACTCAGGCGAAGATCCTCCGCATTCTGCAGGAACAGCAATTCGAACGCCTTGGGGCGAGCGAGACTCAGCATGTGGATGTAAGGGTCATAGCTGCGACCAATCAGGATCTTAAAGAGCTGATTAAAGAGGGGCGCTTTCGCGAGGATCTTTACTATCGCCTGAACGTCGTTCCTTTCCATCTGCCTCCTCTGCGGGACCGTGGCGATGATGTTTTTGATTTAGCGCAATTCTTTCTTGGGAAAATGGCTAAGGAACTTGGTGAACAGCCGAAGCAAATATCCGATCAGGCAATGCAGGTTATGCGTGATTATCCCTGGCCCGGGAATATAAGAGAGCTTAAGAATCTGCTCGAGCGTATCTGTATCATGAGCGATCAAAATACAGTGGAAGCCGATGTGCTCAGGGCTTATCTGGAACTTGAAGATAAAGTGGATTCAAATAGTTCTGAGCTAATGAATGCATCAAATTTAAAACAAGCAAAATCAGACTTTGAAAGGGCTTACATTCTAGGTAAGCTAGAAGAAAACCAGTGGAATATTACCAAAACAGCAGAAGCGATTGGACTTGAACGCAGCAACCTTCATAAAAAAATGAAGCTCTACGGGATCGAACCAAAGCAAAAGGGGTAAGAAGATGTCTGCTAATGAAAGCATCAATATCCAATCAACTGCCGATGGATTGTTGCTCAGCGGATCAAATTTCCAGGAGGGAAAGACTTGGCAAGTGAAACCACTTGGCAAGAATCGCTTGCTTCTTGATCAGCCGGGTCAGTCCCCTATGATGTCGGGAGACAAGGCTGGATTTGGTGTCGTCGAGCGAAACACTTACGTCGCTCTCCTTCAAGGACTTGTTCAGCAGCGTTTCGATGGTGTGATTTCGATCGACCTCGGGAATGCTGTAAAGCGTTTGTTCTTTCGCAAAGGTGAACTCGTCTTCGCTGCATCGAACCTTATGGACGATCGACTGGGTGAGGTTCTCTATCGCGAGGGCCTTATCAGCCTTGATCAGCTTACCGAGGCCGCTGTTCAGGTAAACAGAACAACCAAGTTCGGTAAGGTGCTTATCGATAGCGAAGTCTTTAGCTGCACCCAGCTGTGGGATGCTCTTCGTTTGCAAGTCATGAGCATCTTTCAGTCCACCTTTTTGCAGGAATATGTGTACCTGCAAATCGATGGTGGCGAGCAACTTGCGCCGATGCTGGTTACTCTGGATCGGGCGACGGATGATTTGATCGATGATTCTTTTGGTTATGCGGCGATGCTTGGGCAATTTAGAAAGCGTCTCGATGGTCATGCTCGACTGAAACGAGTGGAAGGCGCCGCGGATAAGTACACGCTGGTACCTGGGACCTTCGTCGGGGATACGATTGAGCTCGCAGCGCAGCACGGATCAATTTCGGATTTCCTTGAACATTCCAAGTTAACCGAGATCAATAGTCTTTGTGCGGTCTTTGATCTTGTTCATCGGCACATCTTCACGATCGAAAATTTCGACATTGGCACGCGCAATATCGATGTCGGATCCCGCCTGAAAGAGATCAAGGCGCTGATTGATGCCTATCATATGATTTTGGATGGGGCGCGTAAGGCCTTCCACTCGGAAAACATCAAGTTCCCTGTTCGTGAGATTGAACTCTTCCTGGATAGGCAGTATAGCTTGCGACGATCGCCGCTTTTCATTCTTCCTGATGGCAACATTGGCATGGAATCGATTGTGGGGATCTACTCCCGGGCCCAGGCTAGCCATAGACAAACTCAGTACATGGCAAGCCAGATTCAAGCGGTTGTCCGCTTCCTGCTCCAGCTGGTTGGTGACTTACTGCCAGGCGGAAAAGGTTGGGAGGTTAAAAAATCTTTCCAATCTATGGTTACGTAAGCGAGAGTTCTTTTGAAAAAGCCACAACGACGCACTAATGTGAGCCCCTCCGGGGGCCTCTATCTTACCAGTTGGTCAGGTCTCGACGAATACCTTCGCGCGCGGCCTGATCTGATTCTCTCCATACGCTGCCCACCCGCAGACAAGAAGAAGCTTGAACAACTCCTGATAAAAAACGAGACCACACTCAATTGCGCGATCGATTACAGCGAAGCCGAAAAAGGACTAGCCGTTTTTGTCGAGGTACCGGTTCTCGATGAATTCAAATTTCTGGAAGAAGCGGCCAAGACCGAGCGTGACTTCATCCTCGCTTGTGATCATGTAACTGATACTAGGAACCTTGGTGCGCTGGCCCGAACAGCTGCGTACTTTGGAATGCGCTACCTCATCATGGCCAAGGATCGACAGGCACCAATCAGTGGAGCCACGCTCGGTACAGCTCAAGGTGCTTTCGCATTCGTGCAGCCTGTACTCGTTACAAACCTTGGAAGAACGCTTAATGATTTGAAGGAACGAGCCTATTGGATCCTAGCAGCTGATATGGATGGGCAGCCTGTAGAGTCTATAAAACAAGACTACGAGAAAAAGGTTCTTGTTTTGGGCTCTGAGGATAAGGGCGTGTCGCAAGGTATTCTTGCGAAGTCTGATCTAACAGTTGCTATCACACCATCAGAACCAAAGCTTGAGTCGCTCAACGTGTCCGTAGCGGCGGGCATCTTGATACACGCGCTCCACGTCCATTCGGTTAGTCTCAAAAAATAGATTTAAATCGAGCTTTCTCTTGACAGGAA
>SEDW01000736.1 GCA_004193325.1 Pseudomonadota bacterium
ACCTTTGGGGAATTGGCGGTGAGGGCTTCCTATGATTTTACGAGCCGGAATTCGGACAGTCCGATCGAACGCATGAATGTGGTCGATGATCCGGAGACCGTTGCCAAAGAAGCGAATAAGCGCATGTTCGCAGTGAGTTTCCCTGTTTGGGATTCGATGAGCCTGATGGCTGCGGCTGGTACCCAGAATCTTTCGGCTTATACTTTTCGTGTTCGAGATCCTCTGACGAAGGCTGTGACTCGGGAATATTCGAGTGACGTGAAACAGACGATTTACCAGCTGGGACTACAGGTTTCGCTCGTGGACTGGGTTAAGATTCGAATCAACTATTCTCTCGGCAAGTACAAGTATTTGAGCCATACCGCTGAAGAGGAAGCCTTTCAGGCTGCCAACCCCCGGGAAAATCAAACCTCAATCATGCATATCGAATTGAGCAAGAGTTTCTAAACTCCTCGCTTCCGATTAGAGCCTTCACTCCGAAGAAAAATTCCTATGTCACTAAAATTTGGACCTTCTGCAAATCTCTTTGCCTTGGAGAAGCGGCGTTCAAGCCCTTTCGTGCTCCTCTATTCCATGCACTCCAAGCCTTACAAAACTTTGGGGTCGGCGAATCAGGTCTTTCCCTCCTTGCGAGCGCACATTCCGAGGCGTACCTTTAGGAAGATGAATGTCTTGGGCCGCAAAGCCAGGCCCCAGAATCGATTGAGAGTAGGAGAATAAAGCTATGACCCACGCTCTAGATGATCTGCAACCGAGTCTCGTGTGGAAGCATTTTGGTGCCATTGCAGCGATCCCACGGCCTTCCAAACACGAAGCAGCCGTAGCCCGATATATCCAGGAATTTGCCGCGCGAAATGAAGTTGATATCAAGACCGACCGAGTCGGCAATATCCTGATGTCGATCCCGGCTAGCCCAGGCAAGGAGTCTGCTCCTTCGGTCTGTATGCAAGGCCACCTCGATATGGTTTGCGAGAAAAACGCGGACATCAAACACGATTTTCTCAAAGAAGGCATTAACCTCGAAAAGGATGGCACGACCATTCATGCCCGAGGCACAACGCTTGGTGCAGATAACGGTGTGGGTGTGGCGGCGATGCTTGCGGTGATCGAAGATAAGACTTTGGTTCATGGGCCTTTGGAATTTCTCTTAACGATTGATGAAGAAACCGGCCTCACCGGCGCTAAGAATCTCGATAACACGATGGTGACGAGCAAGATCCTTTTGAACCTCGACAGTGAGGAGGAGGGCGCTCTCTACGTGGGCTGCTCTGGAGGCAAAGACACGAACGCGAAGTGGGATCTTCAGGTCGAAGATCTTCCGGAGAAGATGCAGGCCTTCAGCATTTCGGTGAGAGGACTTCGTGGTGGTCACTCAGGGCTCGACATTGACAAGCAACGCGGGAACGCGATTAAGATCCTTGGGCGATATCTTCTCGAAGTCGAAAAGCTCGGCATTAGGTTGAGCAGTATCTCCGGCGGCAATAAGCGTAATGCGATTGCACGGGAGGCGACGGCACATGGTTATATTCCCGATGCAAAGTGGGCAGTGGCTCAGGAACGTTTTACGCAGTTTACCGAAGCAATGAAGGCTGAGTATCGCCTTGCCGATCCTGGTCTTGAGACGGAGTGGACTGGCGAGGGCTTGAAGAAGGGTAAGGTCTTTAAGAGGACCTTGCAGAAGAAGCTCCTCCGAATGATCGATGCGATACCGCATGGTGTGATCAAGATGAACAAAGAGATCCCTGGGCTCGTGCAGACCTCAACCAACTTTGGGGTGATGAACACGGGCCGTAAACTCATTACGGTGTCGACCGCTCAAAGGAGTTCGGTGGCATCGGAATTGAGTCATGCCTCGCATTCGGTCGCGTCTCTCCTAAATTTGGCGGGTGGAGAAGTGGAGTTCTCTACGGGCTATCCCGGTTGGAATCCGAATTTGCAGTCGCCGGCTCTCCAAGTCGTTGCTAATATTCATGAAAGGCTCTTTCATAAGAAGGCCGAGGTCAAGGCCATCCATGCCGGATTGGAGTGCGGGATCATCGGTGAGAAGTATCCGGAGATGGATATGGTCTCCTTTGGGCCGACGATTCTCAATGCGCATTCTCCAGCGGAAAGTGTGGAGATCGAAAGTGTCGAAAAGTTCTGGACTTTGCTGAGGGAAGTGATTAGTTCTTACGCTTCCGTTCATTAGAGTGACTCGGGAG
>SEDW01000074.1 GCA_004193325.1 Pseudomonadota bacterium
TCGTCCATCGTTACCATGGTCACCGAATCCGGCAACTCAAGGTTCTGATCGACGTCGTGGTTCGTCGGGTCTGTCGAATAACTCATCAGTAGGAATGTTACCAAGATACTGAAGATATCGAGCATGGGCATGAGGTTGAGCGATAACGTCTCGCTTGAATCACCACCTGCTGAAGCCATAAGCCATCTCCTTTATCTTAAAGAATAACGCTACCAATGATTACTTTTTCGAAGATGAAGTTGCGGTTGCCCTTCTTCTCATCTTGACCCGGAAGATTCAGCGGTGGTTCCTTCTCTTTCAGGGTCTTGATACTATCGATGACCTTGATGAGCTGTTCGTACTTCACCGTGTTATCGGCATAAACCGTAACCTTGTCGTTCTCTGGCACTTTCACCCGCAGATCGATCATCTGCTGATGAAACTTGACGATATCCGCATCGTCGTAAGTGAACTCTTTCTCGGTTTTATCTTCTGGAGCTTCAGTCCAAAGCCCAGAAACCTTCACCTTAGTCTCCTCGAGGTCGACGCGGATCGAATAGGACCGCTTCGGCTCGTCTTTGACATCAGGTGAATTCGAGAGGAAAGGGATCTGGACTTCCAAAATCCCCAGCCCAAGAAACGATGCGGATACCAAGAGAAAGATATTCAGCATCGAGAAAACATCGATAAATGGCATAACGTTCAGTTCCGGGGCCTCAGGACCCGCGCCACTATTCTGACCCCGTCTTTTCTTATGCGATGACACTATCGACTCCTAGGCTTTAACATTAGGCTTTTTTGGTGCCTTTGAGCTTCATTTTACGTGTGTAAAGGAGGTCAACAAGCTTTGCAGCGTTTTTGTTGACGTCATCAACGATTGTCTTTTGTTTCGCTGAGAGTACACCGTAGCAGAAGAGACAGAAGAGAGCTGTTGAGAGACCGAAAGAGGTCGCGTTCAAAGCTTCCGAGATACCTTCAGCGAGGAGAGTTTGCTTCTGAGCACCCGTTGCTTTAGCAACCGCTGCGAAGGAGCGCATCAAACCGAAGATGGTACCGAGGAGACCGAGAAGTGTTGCCACGTTCGCGGTTGTTGCAAGGAAAGCAACTGTCTTGTTGATCTTAGGCACAACGGTCAAGACCGCTTGATCAACTGCATTCGAAATCTCTTGAGTCGAATCGTTCGAACGCTTGAGGCCTTCTGCAAGAACATAAGGCAAAAGCTTAGGACGAGCTTTCTTGCAAAGACGGATCGCATTTTCGATCGAGTTGTTCATTACCATTTTTTGGACCATGGCCATGAAACCGTCCGAATTCACGAGATCGAACTCCATCCAGAGACGGTAAGATCGTTCGACGATCAGCGCCAATGAAATGATGAGTGTTGCAAGAATCGAAAACATGACCGGATATCCACCCGACTCAAAGTAGTGATGTAGAGCCTCCATATCCTAACCCGACCTCCATGATAGGTTGCAGCTTGAGAACCCAAGCGACGCGAAGAAAGCAGAAATAGCTTTTTTGGCTTTAGTAAAATTCTACGAACCCTAGACCCATACTGTCAACTACCCCTTTGATCTTTCGTTCAATCCGGCTGGATTCAGTAGGCAGTTTCGTTTATAGTGAAAGCTATTGGTTAGGAAAAATCAGCTGTTTAATGCTTTGTGCGGATTGCGAAAGACTTCGCTCCTGCAAGTTGTTCCAGCACCTTAGACAAACTCTGGGATGGTTATGAAAGCGACTGCATTATTTGCCGACAGTGGTGGATACAAACCCCTTCCTACCATCGAAGCCTTGCGGGTCGTCGCGCAGGGTCACGCCCTTGAATCGGTAACCGATGCTCGGGCGGCGCTCCTTATTCTTAAGCAGAGACCCGAAATCGAACTGCTCGTTTCGAATGCACCCGACCTCGAACTCTTCACACAGTTCCGTGCACTGCACCCAAAGGGGACGAGTATTCTCGTCACTGATCTGGCGATGAAAAACTACTCGGCACTCCTCCAGGGGCAGGAAGCCGATCTGGTCGATCATATTATAGTAAATAAAGGTCGTGAGAACTGGACCGTCAATCAACTCCGCGTGACACTCCACAAGCTGCGTACCAAAGATATTTTTGGAATCGACAAATACCTGGCACCGCACACTCCGATCCATCGCGAAGTCATCCGCTCGTCCATCGAAAGAGAAGGCCTCAATCTCAAGGTGCAAAAATTCGCGGAGGCTTGCCACCTCGGCCAGCACATCAGCCGCGTATCCTTCGGTATCTCCGAAGAACTGCTGATGAACACCATCTACGATGCCCCCGCTGCCGCCGGCATCGAGCGCTTTCAGAATATCGATCAGGTGAATTCCATCGTTCTGCAGCCCGAGGAATACGGAGAGCTCAGCTACGCCTGTGACGGTCAGATTCTGGCCATTGCGAGTTCGGACCCCTTCGGTGCCCTCAAAAAAGAGACCCTTCTCACCTATCTCAAGAAAGTCCTTCGCCGTGAAGATGGTGAAGGGCTTATTGATACGAAGAAGGGCGGCGCCGGTCTCGGCCTCTTCAAAATCCTTTATTCGAGCCACGGCATCGTTTGTAACGTGTCCAAGGGAACGAAGACTGAGATTATGGCTTTGATCGACATCAATGACCCACTGAGGGACTTTGCGAGCCTGGCCCGCTCAATCCACTACTTCTCCAAATGAAACCAAGGCGCCCACTCCGTTCGCTCGCGACCAGGGCTTCTCTCCAGGTCTTCATCCTTTCGCTCTTTTGCGTCATTTTCGTTACGACTTGGCAACTTATTGTTGAGTATCGTGACGAAAAAGATCGTGTAACGGACCAGATGAATGGTTTGAAGGATTCGCTAACTGACGTCGTGGCCAGAAGTCTCTGGATCTATGACGAAGACCAGCTTCGCACTATTCTGCATGGTCTCAAATCACTCGATTACGTGAGTCATGCGCAGATCGAGGATAATGACCTCATGCGCATTCGCATCGGTCGCGAAGTCCCTGACGCCATTAAAATCTCCGTTCCCATCTATGCTCCCAATAAGTCGCAAAACAAAGATCTCATCGGCAGGCTCCATATCGAATCCAATCTCTCAAGCCTTAGAGAAAAGGTTCTGACCCGGATCCTTTCGACCTTTGCCTCCAACTTCGTCCTGATCATGCTGATCAGTGCTATCACGATTTTCATCTTTCAACTGCAGGTCACCCGCCCTCTCAACCACCTCAGCCAGTTCGCCAAGAAAATCCAACTGTCGAACTCCTCCCTACCGCCCATACACGCCTCGGCGAGCAAGGGCGACGAGATCGCTCAGGTCTACCACGCTCTTGCAGTCATGCATGGCAACATACAAGCCGACTACCAGACGATTCTAAAAGCTGAAGAAGAGCTGAAGCTCTATAAAAACGATCTCGAAACTTTGGTTGAGGAACGCACCGAGAAATTGAATCAGACGACTAAAAATCTGATCGACAGCTCGCGCAAGGCGGGTATGGCCGAGGTCGCAATCGGTGTCCTGCATAACATCGGCAACGTCCTGACCGGAGCCAACGTAAGGGTGGAAAAACTCAAAAACCGTATCGACGAAGATGAAGTGTTGATCAACCTTCGCTCCGGCTTGAACCTCTTGGAAGAGAAACGCGGGAATCTCGATCACTATCTGAAGCATGACCGGCGAGGGGAAAAGCTGCTCGACTTCCTCGAAGCGAGCGTCGAGAAACTCTTGAATGATCACGAAGAACTAAAAGAGACCATTCGCCTCCAACGCCTCGACCTCGGTACAATTTCAAGCATCATCAATAAGCAGCAGGAACAGGCGAAATTCACGGGCCTCGTCGAAAACATCGATTTTGCGGCCTGCATCGACGATGTTCTCTCCCTCTATGCTCACGAAATCAACAGGCAGCAGATCCTTATCGAAAAAGATTTCGAAGCAGAGATTATCGTCACAAGCGATCGTCACAAGATCCTGCAGATCGTCGGCAACCTCTTGAGCAATGCAATTCAAGCCAGCAGCTGGGCGGGATGGGAGCAGACTCGGGAGAAGAGGAATGCGCGAGTCATTAGCCTCTCCCTCAAAGAAGAACTTGGGACTATCATTTTTGCGGTGAGGGATACTGGGATTGGCATCAGCGAGGAGCAAAAGCCTTATATCTTTCGCTACGGCTATACGACAAAGAAAGATGGGCACGGCTTTGGCCTGCATTCAAGCGCTCTCGATGCACGCCTTCTCGGGGGGAGCCTCCAGTATGCTAGTGAAGGCTTTGAAACGGGTTCGATTTTTTATCTCACCCTCCCCCTCTTCAAAGCCCCAATCACAAAAGGTTTTAAATCAACTCCCAATGCGGGCATCGAACTCAGCTAGGATCTGTAGGCCCGCACTTGTGCCTATGCGTCTGGCGCCGGCCACAATCATCTCTTCGGCCGCCTTAAGATTTCTTATCCCGCCCGAAGCCTTGACCTGCATCCTCGATCCGGCATGCGCCTTCATCAGCGCAACATCTTCCACCCTGGCTCCACTTGCAGCAAATCCCGTCGAGGTCTTGATCCAGTCGAAGCCTGCGTGGCTTGCAAGTTCAGTGAGCTTGACCGTTTCCTCGTCCTGCAATCGGCAGGTTTCAATAATGAACTTAAGCCCGATCTCGGGAAAGATATGACGGAAGCTTTCGAGTTCTTCGCTAATCGCCTTCCAGTTCTTTGCCACGATGAAGGCATGGTTCACGACGATGTCGAGTTCCACCGCACCAGCCTGCACCGCGTGCTGCGCCTCGTGCAGCTTGACCGTCTGCATGCCGAGTGGAAAGCCGATCACAGTGCAAAACCGGACGTGAGGAAACCGAGGCGCCATGACCTCAAGCCAGTAGGGATGAATACAAACGGAAGCAAAGTTTTCCCGCTGCGCATCCCGGCAGAGCTGTTCAATCTCTTTCTCGCCAGCTTCAACATGGAGAAGGGTGTGATCGATCATGGCTGCGAGGGCGGCCCTTGTTAGTTCCGGATTCTGCATAATCACCTCTAAATCAAGCTTGGTCCAAGAATCATCAGCACGACGCCGCACACGACAAAGAGCGTCAAGACCAGAAGTTTCAGACTCAACTTTTCCCCCAGCATAAAGTGAGCGATTGGAAGAATCCAGATCGGAGTCGTCGAGCTGAGCGCTGTTGCGACTCCGGCCTTGGCGTATTTGGCGCCAGTACTCATCAAGACCAAACCCAAAAAGGTGCCGATGAGCGCAGCGAAAGTGAGGATCAGGGCTTTTCTCTTGGGCTGGAAAATAACCTTCATCTGGCCGAGATCACCCACGTAGAGAGAAAAAAGAGTAAGAGCGGCGATGGAGGGAGTGATTCTCAGGAATGTTCCTGTCCAAACATCCACACCCTGAAGCGACCACCTCAGACTCGTCATCGCAAAAGCCTGACAGACGGCAGCTCCTAACGCGGCCGTTACTCCTAATGCTGTGAGAGGAGCTGCTGCTGCATGCGAACGAGCCTTAAGAATCAATGCCAAAAACACTACAGTGATGGACAGCCCAAGCCATTCCCAAAGGACGAGCCTCTCACCAAATGCGATCCAGGCGAGAAGCGCCGCGAAGGGTGGAGCCAGACATTGGATGATTGAGGTGCGCTGCACGCCCATGGATTTTAGAGATAGGAATAAAAGCGTATCGCCGAGGGCGAGCCCCATAAGACCTGAGAGGGCAAGAACGTAATAGGTTTGCGCGCCAGCAGGCCAATGCCAGGGAACGAACAGAGCAACCCCACCCAGACAGATCAAAGCCACACAATTTTTGAAGAGATTGAGATGACGCGCGGACACGCTTTGACCAAAGCGCGTGTAGAGCGACATGGAAACGGCCCATATCATGGCTGCCATGAGCGCTGCGCATTCTCCGAGTAACGGCCAGTCCTTCATCCTGATCCCCCTTTGATCCGGACGTTAACACCGCCCGAGGAAAAACCCCAATGACAAGGAACATGCCAGAGCAAAAACTGACTCATTGCACAGCTTTTAAGCAGTTTAAGTCGCATCGTAAATCGCTAAATTTGATGGGGTATTCACAGATATTTATCTTAAGGGAGGAAAAGTCCGCAAGGTCTTTAGATGGTTTGGAGGAATCATGTTTTGGACCGGCGCTCGCGCCAAAGTCGAGAGACAACAAGTTTCGGATCAATCGTTTCCCTCTGGGAAACGCGTTTGATATTCGGGTTGACTATGCCTAACGCCCCATACAAAAACTGCCTTTAGTCTAGCCAGATTTCCGCTTTTATTTTTTAGAGAAAAAAATCCCGCCTCGATCAGTCGACCAAGGCCTCCTGCGATGAGCAGGGGGCCTAATTTTTTACCAGATAAAGCTTAGCCCTCACGAACGCCAAGGGCTTCGGCAGAAAACGCTCTTGTTTACCGGAGAAACTCGATCCGGACCGTGGCATAAATAGTGATTCGTGGTGCTGCAAACGCAAAAGGTTCCAGAGCATGTCTCACCTCATGTTGAGTGATTGTGCCTCTAGATAGGAAAGCGGGATTCTCGGACGTAAGCACTCATCGGATTCTTTATGCGATAGGGCAAGGTTTCGGTCTTTCGAGAGCGATTTGGTAGACTTGGCACTTTGATTTTCAGCTCAAAAAAAAGCTGAGTCATCTCGTGAGAGACGACTCAGCCGAAACCAAACATGAAAGGAGTATCTTGCGATATCAAGTCGTAACTTGATGAGGCTCTGCAGCCCCTCCTGAAAGAATACGTTCATAGTAAGACTCAAGGAAATCGATAAACGCACTCAAGATCTCAGTCTTGCTGCGAGCACCCACCTTGTTATTAATGTTTTTAACATGGATTCGCACAGTATTCTGGCTAATTCCGAGTTTTTGAGAAATATCTTCGGCGTTAACAACCCGATCGATCATTAATCTCAAGACGTCTTGCTCGCGTGGTGACAAATTGTACTTTTTGCTAAACGCAGCAATGGGCACTTTGACATCTGGCTTCATATTTCCCATCTTTCTTCTCAACAGAGGATAACTCAGACGAACTAACAAAGTAATTCTTACGTTCGCGTAATGTTCTTTATAAGTACCTGTCGTCATTGATCAAGTCAATACCAAAAGAATTCCCGGCGATGAAAAGCTCTTGGAAATAACACAAAAACCGTTCTCAAAAGCGCCAATTAGACATAATAACTACGGTAAAAAGGCGAAGCGAGACGCTGGGATAGCTCTCTTAATAGAGACAGCTGCATGTTAAAAGAAGAATCTGACAGCCTATTAAAAAAAGTTTATGTCGAGAGCGTCTACATGCAATTAGTAAGTCAGTATGACGTTAAACATTGTGCTTAGTTTCTTTCACTCATCGCTCGGACCTTAAAATTCGATTCTCTCCGGTCAGAGCGACGCTTGCTCAAAAAAGCGTGCATTTGGGGTCTTGATAAAACTACCGCATTTCCCCTGCAATCCTGTGCGCGTCAAAGCGAGATGATTCTGCTTTCGAAACCGGATCCGAGCTTTTTTCCTCAACCCTCCAAATCTTACGCCGATACCCCGAGAGTGGTTTAAATCGTAGCGTAGGTTAGAGACATGAAAATTTTCTCCCGAATACTGCTCTGCTTCCTAAGCCTTTGGCTCACATCAGCACCGCTGATGGCTGGTCCATTGGACAAGGCAAAGGCAGCCTTCACTAAAGGTGATTTTAAGAAGGCTAGCTCGCTCGCTGGCAAAGCAGGCAAAAAGCTAAAGAGCAAAAGTGAGAAGGCTGAGGCCCTCGCGCTTGCTGGTGCGGCTACGGTAAAGATGGGCAAAGCCGGTAAAGGCAAGGCGAAGTTTGTGAAAGCTTTGAAGCTTGATCCAAACGTTTCGCTTCCGACTGAAGCTTCTGGCGATAAGAAGGTTGAAAAAGCTTTCGCCTCCGCTCAGAAGAAAGCCGGAACCAAAGTCTCTGATGGCGACTCGGGCAAAAGCTCAGATAAGCTCACTAAAACGGCTAGCAAAGGCGATCGCTCGCCAGGCAATATCAAAAACTATCTGCCGTTCGGTCTGAACAGCTACATGCAGGGTAAGACTCTGACTGCGGTTGCTTTCGGGGCTGCGCAAGCGGGTGGCCTGCTCCTCTTCCTTAACAGAAAGCAAGCGGCATCGGACGCCGACAAGGATGCAAAAGCGGTTATCGCTGATGCCGAAGCCAATAGCGCGACCGAAGAACCAGCCTTTCTTCAGTTCCTTGATGATAACGACGCCTTCGTGAAGAAAGCCAATAGCGAAGCTTCCATGGCACTTCTCATCACGATGGCCGGCTACGGACTCAGCGTCGTCGACTCACTCTTCGATCCACTGGGAACAAGCAAGTCGGCCTCGGTCGAGCACCCGTCGAATCAAGCTTATGCGAACCTCGGTTCAGGCAGCGATTCAAGAATCGACAAAAGTTGGAAGTTTGATCTGCAGATCATTCCTAGCCGCGAATCCGGTCTTCTCCTGTCGATGAAACAAGAATTCTGATCTACGATCTACGAATACTGAATTATAAAGGGCCGATGGGAATCCATCGGCCCTAATCTTTTTCCTGCTCAAGCTGCTGACGATTCAGCCCGCTGACGCTAGCTAACAGAGGCCACAGTGAGCTTGGCACGAGAGAACAGCGCCTCGGCCAGTTCCCACGCTCCGCAGTCGCCAGAGCCGCTTGTGGAAACTATTCGTAGTCGCGCCGGAGAAAGCCCTGATTCCAAAGATGGATCAACAAATCCTGAAAGCCAATCTCATCTTTGAACTTAGCCACGACAGAAACCGGGATCTCCTCCTCTGCACAAAACATCTTAACGAGATCGAGCAGCCTTAGGGGAAGGACCAAGGTCTCGCCTTCGACCGCTAAAAATATTTCTGAACCGAGGCGATGATACGCGAAGCGACTCCCTTCGACTTTGTAGATGAATTCTTCTTCTTCCAAAACTTCTCTAAGGCCATCAGCATCGATGGGTTCATCGCTTGCCTCGTGAAAGCTCCTCGGTTCAGTGAGAAAAGCTCCAACCCAACGCCGAAAAATTCGATCGTCGCGAAGACTTTCTATCATCAGCGACCGAAGACGCTCGAGGTCGTGATCAGCAATCAATCCTGGATCCGAGAGTGTTTCCTTAAGATCCCGAGGCGCTTTGGGATCATCATGATAAAAGCTATCGGGGTTCTCCGACTGCAGGAGGAATTGGCTGTAAGACACGAGAAGCTCGTTTTGGGTCGGCGCGCGAAAGCCGACTGAGTAGGTAATGCATTCGCCCTGAGCGACACCATGGTGAGCCACGAGCGGAGGAAGATAGAGCATATCGCCAGGCCCAAGCACAAAATCATGATCGACCTGAAACGTTTCGAGAATCTTCATATCGAGACCGTCGATGAATTTAGGATCAGGAATCGCGCTTTCGCCGAACTGCCAACGCCTTTTGCCCATCCCCTGGATGAGAAAGACATCATAGTTATCCGTATGAGGTCCAACGCTTCCCTGATCGACGGCATAGGAAATCATGATGTCATCCAAACGCCAGTTGGGAATGAACTGGAAGGATTCGCGGATCATCGAAACTTCCGGAATCGCCCGATCCACGGCCTGCACGAGCAGGGTCCAGTTCGTTTCGGGAAGCTTCTCAAACACAGATTCCTCAAAGGGTCCCTGTCTCGTCTGCCAGGGCCGGTCGCCATGCTCAACGACCAAACGTGAGTCAATTCCATCCTGACATGCCATGCCTGCAAGCGTGTCTGGATCAAGCGCATCAAGGCCGCCAGGAAATGCGGATCGAATCAATAAAGGCTTTTTCTGCCAATATTCCGCCAAAAACTTTTCCGTGAACTCGCCGAGAACTGTTTGAATCTGCATTTTCCCTACCTTCAGAGATTTGGCGCCGAGCATTGCATAAATAAGAAAAAGCTTCAATTCGGGATCAAAACCTTCACTTTTCTTAATGAAATCAACTGAGATACTTATAAATATTTCAGGTCAATTGATTTCTACTTAATAGAGGCTTTTTAATTAACTGGCTAGACAGACAATACTGGTTGGCCAGTCGTATCAAGCTGTCTACTACTTGGAGACATACAAATGACTACAAATATCCT
>SEDW01000075.1 GCA_004193325.1 Pseudomonadota bacterium
CCTAAGTTCTGGTCCACTTCTCCTTGCTCTGATAGATTAGCCGTCACAAGCTAATCGTCAGGCAGGTGTTCCATGAAATTCCCCAAGCCCTTATCAACACTTTCTAAAATCGCGATAACCGCACCTTCAAGCGGCGTTGCCTTTCGCCTGCACCAACGACTCGACTCCGCTATTGGAACGCTTAGAGCGCATGGTTTTGACGTCGAGGAAGGCCAATGTCTCAGGACTAACGTTAAACACGTCAGTGCCAGTCGCGAGGATCGAGCTCATGAGCTTATGAAGCTCTGGTCAGAGGAAAGCATTTCCATGATCTTCCCACCCTGGGGCGGTGAACTTCTCATCGAGATCCTGCCGCTGCTGGACTTCGAACTTTTTGCTCGAAGCCCAAAATGGATCCAGGGATTTTCGGACCTCAGCACTTTGCTCCTGCCGATCACAATAATCTCCGATGTTGCCACTTCGCACGGTAGCAATCTGATGGACTACCAATCCAGTCAATCCGATCCGTTCACTTTAGAATCTCTTCGCTACCTCTCCACCGAACTCACGGGAAGTTTTGAACAGCATTCATCCAAATCCTTCCAAAAAGATTGGCCGGATTTTGGAAATGATCCGGGCGCTGCATTCAATCTGACGGAAACTACCGAATGGAAACGTCTTGGCAAGATTCAAAGTCCCGTGACTTTTCATGGCCGCTTACTAGGAGGCTGCCTCGATACTCTTCATTGTCTTGTAGGCACAAAGTACGGCGACGTCCCAACCTTTGCCAAGCGCTATCAGAACGACAAACTCATCGTATACCTCGAGAACTGTGACCAGAAGCCTGCAGACCTCGCACGAGCTCTCTGGAATTTTCGATTAGCTGGCTGGTTTGATAACTGCTCCGGCATCCTGCTCGGCCGTTCGTCTGGCCCGGATTATGACAATTCCGATTTCCTCAGCTATGGAGAAGCTGTTGAATCTGTGCTGGGCGATCTCGGTCTTCCCGTAATATTTGATGCCGACATCGGACACGTTCCCCCTCAAATGACTCTGATAAACGGTGCCCTAGCTGAGGTGAAATATTCGAAGAATAGCAGCAGTATAACCCAAACGTTTAAGTCTTAAATCCTTCAAAGCCGGGATTGTATTGGATAAATTACTGACCCCGAGCTCCGGAGCGTTAAGGCCATCTTTATGCTCCAGACATTGCTCGTTTTTCCGATAAGCGAGTGTCGGACTGCTTCGCTTGTAGGAAATGAATAGACCATGAAAAAGATCATCCGTTCCTTCCTATGCCTCGGTCTTGCCATTGCGGGCTGCAGCGACAGTCCGGGCCAAGACGAGAGTTCCGCAGCACCTCAAGCGGCAGGCAGCGAGACTGATAATGCCAACACCGATTCTGATGGAGTCGTGAAGACTCCGGTCATCGATCCTGTCACCAATACTCCCATCACCATTCCTCTGACCAATGCTGTGGTCTACGGTCCGATCGGCAAAAAGGCTGGCGGCTATCAAAAGATTGCCTCCGCCGTTTGGCCAAACACCTGCACCAAAGGCGATATCAAAGCCACGAGCGGCGCGCTTTTTCCATTCAACGAAAATCAAACGCTCGTCATACGCGGACCCATCGCCATCAGCGATATGATCATCTATGAGAAAAAGACCGCCGCACTTACCTGGACCAAGCTCGCTGACCAAAGTAATCTGAATTGGTTCGAGAGCAACTATGGTGCGATCAAAAACCTTGGACCCTATATTGCCGATAAAAAACTTTTAGAAAACGGCCGCGAAGTCTACGCACCACTCCCGGCATCGGGCGAACTCATTCTCGTGATGAAGACCCTTATGCCTATGGCGAACACCCCTGTCTACTCGGGCGTTTCTCAGGATGATGTTCCGGCGATCTGGATGCTAAATTCTGAGATCTTTAAAGCGCCCTCATCGCAATACTTCTGCAACTGCCGCGGGCTTGGTAATCCAGGGGGCTGCGGAGAACTTGATATCGCCGAGATCATTCCAGGCAACAAGACTGAAGTGACGACCACGATTTACTCTTATGAAGGTGCTCGAGGTAGCGTTCTTAAAGCTCCTCGTCCCAGCAGCAAATATCAAATCTATGCGGTTGTTCTTCGCTCCATCAAAGGTGCGGGAGAAGTCTCCGTCCTTGAGCTGGACAGCTTCGATTTTAGCAAGGCAGAATTCTCAGATAGCTTTCTCGATCAGCAGTGGCTGCCCACTGCCAAAAGACTCAACGCCGGTTCGGAAAAGCTCAACGCCCCCTGATGGTCACTGGAAGCATACCTTAACTGTTCCTTTGTTTCCCGTCAGACTGTTGTCATGAATCTTCATGTCCGCTCCGAAAGCCATCTCTTTAAACATCATCGCTGAACCATTCCAAAAGCCTTCTTTGTCGACTTTCTTATTGTTCGCATCGGTAGCTCTTTTGCTCCAGACCAGCAAGGCGCCTGCCGGGACGTTTTCATAGTCGGGTCTAAATTCGGACAGTGTGCCTGTTGTATAGCCTTTGGCGTCAGTCAAAGCACAATCTTCGCAGCTGCATGTGCTCCAGCTTCCGCTAACAGATGAGATCTGCCGATGCGGAACGGTAAAGAGAAAGCTGTTCATCTCTTTGGTAGAGTCCACGTCGAAGCACTCTTCATAGGGAATCGTGGGCTTTTCATCGAAACGAATATCCGCGCCGTTTTTCTTGGCCTCTTTCAGAAAGGCGAGAATATCGGGCTGGGTGAGGTTCACGTGCACACTCTTGTGGCGATCGTTACCCTCGCCAGCAACTGCAGAGGCGATCCCTATGAGCATTCCATCACGAAGCAAAGGCCCACCTGAGTCGCCTGGTCCAACGCCTGAATTGGTGCCTTCGGTTCCAGCGATACGTTCAAGGTCCGAGCCGTGGCTCGCGACTAAATGCTCGTCAGCCTCAAAGCCTCCGAGGCGGCCTGTGCCCCAACGGAACTTGCCATCGTTTTTATTATTCTTCAGATCGTAGGTTCCGTAGCCGGCGAAGACGATGAGTTCATCACCTTTCACTCTCGCCGTTGAAACGGGTATGTAAGCAGGTGCGACGTCCGAGGGAAAGACTAGGATACGGACGTCGATATCAAAGTTCCAGGGTTTGCCTATGGCTTCAGGCATGGATTGAAAGGATTTGGTTCTCACACCCTTGTAGGTGAAGCCTTTATCCGCGCAGTGAGCCGCGGTGAGGATCACGGTGGGAGAAACAAAAGTTCCGGTACAACCATCTTGGGAGATGACTGCGGTCAAAGCCTTGGGTTGACCCAGGACACCGTTGGTTACTTTCACTTCGGAGCTGTTATTCGAATTTTGACAGCTCATCCCTGAGAGAAGGCCCAGCGATACGAAAACAGTAGAAATCATCTTGTTCATCGATCGCCCTCTCAAAAGATTTGGCCTTTTTTCGATTCCGGAATCATGCACGGTTTCACCGCTGGCTCCACAGGTTCAACAGGATCGACCTCGGGATCGTCACCTTCGACGACTTCCGGGTCCACTTCCGGATCTTCTTTGCTTGGCTTATTGGGATCGACTTCGGGATTGGCATCTTTGCTGCCTGAGACTCTTTTGGGATAAGTCGATTTATAGTCTATACAGGACATCGTGAGGAAGGCGCTGATGAGAACGAGAACAAGGCTGTTCATGGATGACCTCTGACATGGAAACCATGCCCCCTTATCGGTTAAATAGGCTTAGAAATTGAGGATTTGCCAGCCCCTTGATAAGAGCGAAGAATTACAGAGGCATAGGCCAATCGAGCGTTGACAAGACCCCGTATTGGGTCTATTTCAAGTTCATATTCCGAGGAGTAGAGTCATGACTAAGCTCTTAAACGTTATCCGAGTCTTGTGTATCGTAATCACCCTGCTCGTCTTTTGCAGTGGCCTCGTCTTTACCATGATGGGCAAACCTGTGCCGCTCACTATCCTCCAGCGCCTGGGCATTGCGCTCCCGCTTCTGGCGATATTCAATTACATCACTGTGCATCTTCGCAAAAAAGCTTTGCCGTCCTCTCCAAGTGAAACAGTAGTCTCTCCCAAATAGTTGACGCAAAAAAAGCTAGCCTGGAATATCCGAGGCTAGCTTTTTCAATTGGATCGATCAGTAAGCGTGATTCATTTCGCTTTGCGGAGATTCCGCACCCCGAGGAATCTTGATCATCCCGAGCTTCTCGGCCCCAAGACACAACCAATAACCCATATCCACCTCAGTCGGCTTTACAGCAAAGTTAGCTGCGAACGGGCGCGAATGGTGATTGTTCTGAAAGCCTTCGCCAAAAACGAAGATGGCGACGAGAGTGTTGTTCTTGGAATTGTCAGCGCTATCAAAGTTTCTATAACCGGAATGATGGGCAAATGAATTGACCAACCAGCCCTGAATCGGGTGACTCATGATCCCTAAGAAATATGCAGCTCCGACCCAGGTGCTGCCAAACGCATAACCAACGGCAACTGCGATACCAAGGTGAAGAATATAGGGGACTGGCCAGAGTTTCTTGCGATTCAGAACATGCACATCGAACTTAATATCCGAAACGACATCGGTATACTGCGGGTCACCACGCTTCAGGCGACGAAGAATTTTCTCGTACGAACGAAGCTGACCTAGCATCACACCAAAGATTCCGTAATGCACGGGACTATGAGGATCGTGCTCAGTATCCGAATGAAGATGGTGCAGGCGATGCATACAAGCCCACGCCTTGGGATCGATTCCAGTCAACCAAGGGCCGCTGAAGGCAAGCCATTTCTCTAGGGCTGGCTTCATCTCGATGGCTCGATGAGTCAAACCGCGATGATAGAGCACAGTAATGTAGAAAGCATTGATCATGTAACCGAAGAGAAAGACTAGAATTGTGGCCCAAAACGTCGTCATGGCTAACCTCTGCAGACGGACAAAAGCACTCTTGGCGCTGACATATTTCACTATACACCTGTTTAGTGAACGCACAAGCTCATTTTGTAGAAGCATGATTTATCTGGCTTTAGCATGAAGAAATGACTAAAAGGACTGTATACTGAAAAGGACAGGCCCATGACCACACGCTCTTCCATGAAGCAACAGAATCGACGCCGTCTTATCGATGCGGCTCTGGAGTTGAGCGCGGACAAAGGTTTCTCCACACTCAGCCTGCGAGAAGTGACCCTGGCTGCAGGATTATCCCCAGCGGCTTTCTACGGTCACTTTCGCGATATGGAAGACCTAGGCTTATCACTTCTCGATGAAGTTGGCTTGAGCTTGAGGCGCCTTCTCCGGGAAGCACGGATTCGCACAGGTCAGGATAAAAGCGCGGCAGTTGCGTCGGTCGACGTTTTCCTTGAGTACGTGAATGAGAACAAAAATCTATTTCGTCTCTTTCTCGGCGAACGACAAGGAGCAAGTACCACCTTTCGCAAGGCGATCCATGCGGAGATCGATCAGTTCGTAATCGAAGTCACCGAGGACCTCGAAACCTCCGCTCTCAAATCGGGTCATCCCTCAACTTCGATTCCCTATGCAGCTGAAGCGATTGTTGCCGTTGTCTTCACGGTCGGTGCAGAGGCGCTCGATATGGCCAAACATAAACAAGACAGCCTCAGAGTGCGTCTCGTCGAAGAGGTGAAGATTATTCTTCGCGGAGCTCTCTACGGAGCACGCGGGCGATCAGCGATTAACAAATGAGCAGGCTCTCGAGACATCGTCAGCGATGAATTTGTAACAAGCCTCCGGCCTCAGATTCATTTCAGTGCCCAATGCTGCTAATCTCTATACATACCGAGCCGTAATAATCGAAAATATTGTCTCGCTGACAGTCACTGTAAAGTCCTTTTACAGAAATCGGGACCTATCGTGATCTTTAAGCGATGCTGATCATTGCCGATATTTTGATTAAAGATTTGGTTTGAGTCTTGCTTAACTACAAGTACACAGTTTTTGTATGGGGAGTTTGCCATGAGCACGAGCATGAAAACCGTTCTATTGATTTGCCCAGTTCTTTTATCGTTCGCTTGTAGCGACAAAAAGAAATTTGGCGGCGATGTAGCAGCCAGCAAAATCCCAGCTGTGGCCGATGCGACTCCTAACACCTCTAATGAGCCGAGTGCCGAAGAAAGTTCCGATGCCCCAGTCGTGACCCCTGCTCCCGGAAAAGTCATACCAACCACTTGCTCTTCAGCCACTGGCGACATCACGAAAGTGACTCTTCTGTCGTCTGGGGTAAATCTTGCCATCAACAATCAAACTCTTCGCTACGAACTCTCTGTTCTTAGCTGCAAAGACGGAAGCGTCGTTCCCATTAAGGATCAGACTATCTCCTTTGACCTTAACCTCAGTACAACGAACGGCTTCAAAGACATCGCCTATTCGGTACTCGACCCCATGTCGAGCAAGACCATCTCTTCGGGGCCGCTCGAAACTGTCGTCGGTAGCGATCTCTTCGGTAACAAAGGTAACGTGGCTCACTGGGTGACAAAGAGCATGAGCTATAGCTCAACTCTCGACAAAGTCATTCTCGAGATCAACCTCAAGAATATTCGCCTGCAAGCCCAGGACGCTCTTTCAACAGAAGCTGAGAGTTATCTGCAAGTCGGCACTGCCGCAGCCGTTACTCAGAAGTTGAAAATTCTCGATCAATAATTTTTTTCCTGCGAACCACCCTCTTAAATAGCCCCTTTCATCTCGGATGAAAGGGGTTTTTGCATTTTCGCTCGTTTCGTTTGAATCAAATTCCTTCACTTCTGTCAGCGCTTACAACAACGTCTAAACACAAGACAGCTGTTTAGACAGCTGTCTACAATCATTCCGGCTGGTTAATATATGCCACAGACTTTGCAAAGTCTTAATCATCGAGGTTTGTAAAAACGAAAATGTTTTCACTCTGCCCCAGGCAGACGAAACATAAAAAGGATGAGCCATGACAAAGAATCTAATCGTGTTCACAGGTCTAATCAGTCTTCTAGGCCTTAGTACAGCTTGTGGCAATGTCACAGATTCCAACCTGAATGCTTCAGTCAATCAATCCATCGAACAAAAATATGCCTCCACCTTTGACCTTAGCCGCGAACTTTCGCCTAACCTTGCTGACAACTTGAACGCGACCAAGAGTTCGGTAGACTCCGTTGAAATCGGCGCAAAGGTAAGTGCAGCGTTTAAATTCGGCACGAACGTAATCTTCGATATTGGCGGCGGTATGGATTTCGCTGATATCTTCGAAAGAAAAGTTCTACATGAAGTGGTCGTCGGCCGCGAGAAAGATTCGAATGGCGAAGGCGACGGCCGCGGTGTCTTCATTGACCAGGATACTGTTGCAGCGAACCGTTTCGTCAACTGCAAGACTCAAAAGGTCATCACCGACAATTCTAAATTTAATGCGAACGTTGGCGGCGGAATGTCCTTTATGGGTCTCGAACTCTCATCACGCGTCGGCACTGGCGTTAAGATGGAAGCATCCACAGACTACACGATGAATCGCGGCTACTATAAGACCAAAACCGATACCAAACTTGCTCGCATCTTTGAGCTCTGTGCTGACATTGCCAAGTCTGATGTGGCTCTTCAAAACATCAACCACATCAATGAAGTCGTTAAGCTGAACTTCAACCAAGGCGAAGACTTAGAGAATCTCGCCAAAAAAGTCGCTGAAGGCAAAAAAGTGAACGACTTCAAATTCCACAATATGAAGTACGACTTTCAAATTTCAAAACGCGAAGCTGGCAAACTCACCTTTACCATCTTCCCAGACACTCACTGGGCTGACCCAAAGATTGAGTCCTACGTGAAGTACCATAACGATGGCTCACGCATCGTCATCGAAGAAGTGACTCAAGAATGTAAATCCAACTGCCAGAACTATCACGATGAAACCAATAAACATGGCATCAAATCTTACGGCGACAAAGCCACGAAAGAGCAGTCTGAGCGTTACATCAAGCTCATCTCTTCGATCTTCGCCGCCACGGCTTTGAACAGTAAATAATCGAGATGAAGGGCCTTGAACAAAGGCCCTTTCCCTTGCCCACACCTTAGAGGAAGAAGCGATGCGTAAACCCCTGAAGTATGCAATCAGTCTCGTGACCCTACTCGGCCTCAACGTCAGCTGCGGAACCTCCGCCAACTCAAATCTCAACGCTTCGGTCAATCAGACCATCGAACAAAAATATGGTTCAAAGATCGACCTTTCCCGTGAACAGTCCCCAACCCTTACGGACAATCTCAATGCTTCGCGCAGCCGCCTCGACAGCACTGAGATCGGTAGCAAGATCAATCCAAGCCTCAAGATCGGTGGCTACACGATCTTTAGCTTTGGGCCTCAAATGGAGTTCAAAGAAATCTTCGAACGCCAAGTCCTCACTGAGGTCGTTATCGGTCGAGCGAAAGATACTAACGGTGAAGGCGATGGAGAAGGCGTCTTTATCGACCAAAATACGGTCGCAGCCAAACGCTTTATCAACTGCAAAAGCCAAAAGGTCATCGGCGACGCATCCTCGAAGCTGACCACCTCAAGCAGTGGGCCTTCGTTCCTCGGTCTGAGCCTGAAGAAAGACAAAAATACGGGCAAGAATGTCACAGCATCGACCGACTACACGATGAGTCGGGGCTTTTATCAGCTCAAGGAAAACAGTTCGATTGAAACACTGCTCGAACTCTGTGCGGACATCGCCAAATCGGACGAAGGCCTCAAAAATCTCGAGTCGATCAATGAAGTCATTCAGATGAACTTCAACAAAGAAGAAGAACTTCTCAAAATTTCTGACCAGATTGCTGAAGGCAAGAAGGTTAACAACTTTCTCTACGGCAACCAAAAATTCGATTTCAAAATTCGTGCTCGTGAAAACGGCAAGATCTTCTTTGAAGTCTTCCCCGACACTCACTGGGCCGATCCCAAGCTCGACATTGAAGTCCGTTACGTGATGAACGGTTCCCGTGCTCAGATCAATGAAGTGATTCAGACCTGCAAATCCAACTGCCAGAACTATCATGATGAGACGAACAAACACGGAATCAAGTCTTATGGCGAAAAAGCCACCAAGGACCTTTCCGAAAAACAATTGAAACTGCTCAGTACGCTCTTCGCGGCGCGTGCTTTGAATAGTAAGTAATGCTTCCTCACCCCACATGACAAACCGATCAAAGCTTCAGGCCTTGATCGGTTTTTTCTTGTGTGAGAATTCTCAGGCGCGGAAAATCGTTTTGATATTGAGAAACTCTCTCAATCCATAATAAGACAGCTCGCGGCCATGTCCGGATTCTTTGATCCCACCAAAAGGCAGACGAGAATCGGATTTCACAAGTGCGTTGATAAATACGGATCCCGCTTCGATCTGGGTCGCCAGCTTTTCAGCCTTTTCTATATCCCTAGTAAAGATCGCCGCTCCGAGGCCAAAGATCGATTGATTGGCGAGCAGGATCGCGTCCTTCTCATCATCGGCTTCGATTATCGCTGCCACCGGCCCGAAGAGTTCCTCATCAAACGCAGGCATCCCTGGAGTGACATCACTGAGGATGGTTGGCGGATAATAAGCGCCAGGATCCTTTTCATCAAAACTGCCGCCGATCACAAGGCGCGCTCCGGCAGCTATACTGCGCTTTACTTGTTCGTGCAGTTGATCACGCAAGTCCTGACGAGCCTGTGGTCCCACAGTGTTCTTAGGATCCCGTGGATTGCCCCATTGCACCTTTTTAAATTCCTCGTGCATCGCTTTTTCGAATTCCTTACGAACCTCTTGAACGACGATGAAACGTTTGGCCGCAATACAGCTCTGCCCGCTGTTGATCAGACGGCTCTTGGTGCAGATCTCTGCTGCTTTCTGCACATCAGCGTCGGCGAGCACAATGTAGGGATCACTGCCGCCTAATTCGAGCACGCATTTCTTAAGGTATTTACCTGCGGCTGCAGCCACGGATTTTCCAGCAGGAGTGGAACCGGTTATCGTCACCGCTTTGATAATGGGATGCGCTATCAACTTTTCAACTTCTTTGCCGCTGACAAGAAGACTTGAAAATACATTCTTGGGAAATCCTGCCTGAATGAAGAGGTCTTCAATCGCAAGTTGCTGGGCGAGAGAATGCAGCATGCGTGATCTCTCGGACAGTGGAACGAGTTTCCAAGTTTCAAAACGCTCTTTAGCTGCGGAAAGCGTAGCCTCGATGTGATTCAGATCGTGGGCAGTATAGGGCCTTAGTGTTTGACCGTTATGAGGATTGATACTTTTCATGTTCACTCCAGTTGAGAGTTCTTATCATTATTATTAGGCTAATTTACAGAGTTCGACCAAGTCTTTTCGCTTTAGCCTACGCCTATCAAAGCTTACGAAAGCCCTTTAGTATCCGAAGCTTTGCTATTAAGATTCTCTCTTCTTGGCAATCTTTATGAAGTCCGTTATCTTTACCGGGAACCTTTGAAACGAGGAGAGAAAAATGAAGGGTGACCCAAAAATCATCGAGGCGCTGAATGATATCCTCACCGGTGAGCTCACAGCGATTAACCAATACTTTCTCCATGCACGTATGTGCAAGGATTGGGGCTACGATAAGATCGCAAAAAAGGTGTATCACGAGTCGATCGACGAAATGAAACATGCTGAAAAATTGATGGATCGCGTTCTGTTCCTGGAAGGTATTCCAAACGTTCAACGCCTATTGAAGATCAATATTGGCGAGACGGTGAAAGAGCAGTTCGAGAGCGATCTCAAACTTGAGTACGAAGCAGTTGGAAAATTGAGAGTGGCAATACAGGTGGCTTTCGATGTGAAGGATCACACCACCCGTGAGCTATTTGAAAAAATTCTGGAAGATGAAGAGGGTCATGTCGATTGGCTTGAAACTCAGCTGACGCTCATCGATCAGATCGGTTACCCGAACTATCTGGCTCAACAGGTTCACGACGAAGAATCTTGAGGCGTCGTCTCTTTGAGGAGTTTTCTAATATCAGGTAGGCATGCCCCACAAGAGCTGCCTGCCTGGCATTGTTTCTGTACCTGACGGACCGTGCAGTGCCCAGTTTCCTGAAGCTTCTCCACAACCTTCTTGTTAATGCCATGACACAAACAGATATACATTGAAGCTTCCTTAAGCTCTGTTCTTTAAGTCGCCCACAGCGTCTTATCGGTTGTTTTATACATTATATTGAGAATAAATTTCAATATCAATTAAATACCTAAAATGACTATGGTTTTCCTTACCAGTGCGTCATTGCGGTGTCTCACCTAGCCGAAAGGTGCCAAATGAAGCTCGCTATTTGTCTCGCATTTGTCTCAAGCCTTGCTGCCAGTCAAGTTCAGGCCGCGTCCAGTCCAGAAAGGCGTGAGGACGGCAATCTAGTCTACGACGGCATTCCCAAAGCCCCTGACTCCCTCAAGCAAAGGCTTGAGCAGTATGAAAACACCCGCGCCGCGAGCCTTCAGGCCTGGCTTCCCGAAGGCATCTTAATCAGCACCCGCTTTGGGGAAAGCAATCAACTGCATCTCGTCAAAGCCCCATTGCAGTATCGTCAGCAGCTCACCTTCGCTGCGGAACCAATCAGCAACGCCACCCATCGCCCAAAATCGGCTGAACTTGTTTACCTCAAGGATAGTGGCGGAAACGAATTCACGCAGATCTACCGATTCGATCTCAAGAGCGGCATCAGCACTCTCCTAAGCGATGGCAAATCCAAAAACACGGGTATCGAGTGGCAAAAATCCGGTAAGGCCTTCGCCTTTAGCAGCACGCGCAGAAACAAAGAGGATACTGACATCTTCATGATGCAGCCCGAGCAGAAGTCCGAGCAGGCGACTCTCCTCCTTCAAGAAGGTGGAAGTTGGGCCGCCATGGATTGGGATAACAAGGGCGAACGCCTGATCGTTCAGAAGGATGTCTCCGCGAATGAGAACTTTCTCTACATCCTCGATGTCGCCACGAAAAAGCTCAGCCCCATTCTTCCGGGCGGAGGCTTTGCCTTTAACGATGCAAAGTGGTCGAACGATGGAAAATCCATTTTCCTCGTCCACGATCGGGATGGGGAATTTCAATCGCTCTATCGCTACTCGGTAGCGGATCAAAAGCTTGAAGCCTTGAGCGCGAGGATTCCGTGGAATATCGAAAGCCTCACTTTGAGTGAAGATGGCAAAACACTAGCCTTCGTTAGCAATGAAAACGGCATCGACCGCATCAACCTCTATAATATTTCGGCTAAGTCTTTGGCGAAGGTTGAAAAGATTCCTATGGGCGTCATCGGCAAGATGACTTTCTCAGAGAAGGATTCCAACCAATTGGCCTTCTCAATCAGCCATGCGCAAGGGCCGAGCGATGTCTTTACCTACAATCTTAAGAATAAGGCGATCGAGAAATGGACCGAATCGGAAGTGGGTGGTTTGAATCGCGAGAACTTCGTGGCTCCCACCGCCATCTCCTTTCCAAGCTTCGATCAGGTCGATGGTAAGGCGCGAAGCATTCCAGCCTTTTACTACAAGACGAAAAAAGCCGGCAAAGCCCCGGTTGTCATACTTATCCATGGCGGACCTGAGTCTCAGTTTCAGCCTGGCTTCAATGCCACGATTCAATACTTTGTCACCGAACTCGGCGCTTCGGTCCTCGCACCAAACGTTCGTGGCTCGACCGGTTACGGCAAGACCTACCTTCAGCTCGACAATGGTTTCAAACGCGAAGATTCGGTTAAGGATATAGGGGCGCTTTTAGATTGGATTAAGAATCAGAAAGAACTGGACTCCGACAAGGTCATCGTCATGGGCGGATCGTACGGAGGCTATATGGTCCTCGCTTCGCTCGTGCACTATAGCGATCGTCTCGCGGCCGGTATCGACAACGTCGGCATCAGCCACTTCATTAGCTTTCTGACCAATACTCAGGCCTACAGGCGAGATCTGCGGCGCGTGGAATATGGTGATGAGCGCAACGAGGATATGAAAAAGCACCTTGAAGCCATCTCGCCATTGACCAATGTCCAAAAAATCAAAAAGCCATTGCTCGTCGCTCAAGGCCTCAACGATCCGCGCGTTCCCGCGAGCGAAGCGGAGCAAATCGTCAAGGCGGTGCGTGGCCAGGGACTGGAAAGCTGGTACCTTCTCGCCAAGGATGAAGGTCACGGCTTTCAGAAGAAGAAAAATCAGGCGGCCTATCTGGAGACCGTTATGATGTTTGCGGAAAAAATCTTTGGCTCAACTCCCGCCAAAGTCGGGAGCGAAGATCGGCCCTAATTTGTCGATAGCTTTGCCGCTACGGCCATGAAAGCTCACAATATGTTTGCCTGGGGGAGCCTCGAAGACGATCATGGTCGGACTTGGGGTTCCCGCTTCCAGGACCCTGCCCTCGCTCGTCACGAGCTTGATGTAGAAGACCAGAGTCGATTTTTTCTCTTCGCCAATACCGATCGTCATCTTCCT
>SEDW01000076.1 GCA_004193325.1 Pseudomonadota bacterium
GCATCGGCCTGTATAGTTCCGCCTCGTAAGGTGCCGCTGGAGTCAAACCACTCATAAGTCGAGCCGCCGGTCGCGGCTGCAAAGGTCAGGAGATCATTGGTCGCAGTCGCGCCGACCAGAGGACTCGTCGCCGATGGATAATTGCCTAAAACCGTGGCGATCGTCACACCGGTCTTAATATTACCAGGAATAAGAAGGGTGGAATCGACCGCAGGATAAGCCGGGATCGCGAGGCAAGCGGTCTGGCCATCACTCGAACAGTTTGCCGGAGATCCAGACAAGGAGCCTGAGATTCCGAATAGATTGATACCGCTTTTAATGTTGGTAGCGATGAGGTCTGCATCGCCTTGGACAGTAACTTGGCGGTAGAGGCCAGCGTTATGAACAAGGTCCGACACTCCCGAGGATACTGTGAGATCAGTTTCGATAATTCCCATGAGGCGAGAGCCGTCAGCGGCGAACCATTGGTAATTGCCTCCGCCCGCAGCGGCTGTGAAAAGAGGGAGCGAAGGTGTCCCATCATCACCCGCGAGTGGATGCAATGCGGAAGGGTAGGCTCCCGTCACGCCAGCAATCACAACTCCGTTTTTTATGTTTCCGGCTACGAGAACTGTAGCTTTATCAAGCGCAGGAAAATTATCGCTAGCGATACAATCGCTCGAGAGGCTCGCGCTGCAATTCAAATAAGGAGTGCCGCACTGTCTCAAGCCCTTGCTCAATTCCCCTTCGGCATTTTTAATGAGAACATCGTCGCAGATGTTTTCCGCCGCAATCGGTACCTCCGGAACGAGATCAATATTCGCAGCATTCACCATCGGCATCTTACCGATCGAGTTGCCGCTTTCAAAGAACTCAATTGTGATCAGACCCGCATCAAGATTGGCAGGAAATTGAATGCTGCCATGCTTCGAGTCGACGATAGTGAGGATCGCTTCACTGCCATTTATCTTTGCGGTAAGGTTCGAAGAAAGATTCTTACCGCTAAACCCGATAGTCTCCGAGGCCTTGGCAGTAAGGCTGTCCATTGCCACAACAGAGCTCCGGGCGATGCTAGGCTTATCACCCATAACGGCTAATGTACCTTCGCAGGAAGCGAGGATAAGTGCCGAGGCTAACAGTATGCCGACTGCCAATGTCATTCTTTAAGTTCTCCTCTTAGAACTTTCGGAATGCTTCAGTCTCGGTTTAACACTTAGCTCCTAAGATATTTTTCTTATAATAATAACATATGCTTATCCAAGATATTTTTCATTGGATTGGGCTGATAATCAGGAACGAATCGTAAGCTTATTGTGATTTGCATCTGGGGATGAAAATAATATCCAATCTGAATCCGGCAGCGCAGACGCTCGTCATCGGCCCCGAAAGGGAAGTTTTTCTTACAGAAAAAGCTATGAAACGCTTGTTGAGTGACATTCCCCTTGATCGGCGTCTTCAGCTGCACAGACTCGATGATCCGGTCCCCCAGTTTCCACTCTTGCCGCACGTTGGTCTGAATACCCGGTGGTGCTACCACGGGTGCCACGCAGCATACCGTTCCCCCTTCAGCCAATGCATCCTTAATGGATTGCCGGGAGATACTCTTGGCCAAGGCGTTGTCCTCGGTGTCCTTGCTATCGATGTTAAAAGCAAAGTGAGCATCCTTCGTCCAAACGGAAAGCATAGGAAAACGCATCGAAGGATCAAAGGCGAAGAGAGGGATGAGCGAGAGGAGCCAGAGCGCCACAAGCCCAAAGATATAACGCTTCTCCCTCCGGGTCGGAATGAATGCGAGGCTGCTTACTCCAGCGAGAGCCGGATAAAACCAGGGGAGATAGTCCGGCAAAATAAAAGGATAGAGAAACGAACTCGCTGACAAAAGGGTCCAGGCGAGCAGTATATGACGATAAAGTGTTGACTGGATCAGACGCTCATAAAGGGGATCCCAGAGAATTGTTCCGAGCCAGAGGAGATTGATCCCGAAATAAAACCAGCCTTGTTTCACCACATAAAAGGGCAGACAAAAGATAAGAATGTATTGAGTCATTGTCTGCGTGGCGGATAGGTTTAGCATCTTCGCCCAGCCGCTGTAGCGAATCCATTTTGAATCTTCCGACAGGCGTTCGAAGAGCCGGCCCACCACGGCGAGAATCATAAAGGATGGCCCGACCAGGAGGACGAAGATACTCAGTCGGGTAATGTGCGAGAAGTCCCTTTGCAGCGTGAAGACTGAAAAAAGACCATAGATAAGAAACATAAATGGCAAAAGCTTGCGTACAGTCTTCAAAGACGTTCCGCTCCTCTGCTACCCGAAAGAGCGCGCTGCCGAAGCACATGATCCATCACGGTGAGAAGTGCCATGGCTTCAACCATCGGCACCGCTCGAGGCAGGACACAAGGATCGTGACGTCCGGCTTTCGGTTTCATCGTCTGTTCATTGCCAGCGCGGTCGACCGATTGCTGATCTTTAAATATGGTCGCCACCGGTTTGAAACCGATGCGCATGCTGATCGTTTCGCCGTTTGATATACCGCCTTGAATGCCGCCGGAGCGATTGCTCGCGGTGCGAATTTTGCCATCTTTGACGACGAAGGCATCGTTGTGCTCAGAGCCGTTCAAATAGGTTCCTGCAAAGCCGGACCCGACTTCAAAGCCCTTGCTCGCGGGCAGACTCATCATCGCCTTCGCAAGGTCGGCTTCGAGCTTGTCAAAGACGGGTTCGCCAAGGCCACCCGGACAATTGTAGATAAAGCAGGCGATGCTGCCGCCGACACTGTCGCCGTTTTTCTTGGCGTCAAGAATCAAAGCTTCCATCGCATCGCGTTTGACTTTGTCTGGGCAACGAAGCGGATGCTCGTCAACTTCAGCCCTCGTGAATTTTGCCAAAACATCAGCCTGAATATCTTTCACTCGATCAACACAGGCCACAACTCTGAGATCGGGAAGAAGTGCATTCAGAATCTGTTCAGCTATCGCAGCACCTGCGACACGGCCTATCGTTTCGCGGGCGCTGGCCCGGCCGCCGCCGCTCGGAGCTTTCACCCCGTATTTTAAATCCGTCGTGTAATCGGCGTGCGAGGGCCGATAGACTTGAGTCAGATCGGAATAATCATCCTGCTTCATATCTTCATTGCGGACGATGAGAGTGATGGGTGTGCCGAGAGTGATGCCATTGACGAGGCCGGAAACACATTCCACCTTGTCCTTTTCATCACGGGGCGATGCCAGGTGGCTTTGGCCCGGACGGCGACGATCGAGAAAAGCCTGAACCTTGCCGAGATCAATCTTGTGCGCCGACGGACAGCCATCGATGATGACACCGACTGCGCCCCCATGCGATTCGCCAAAGGTCGTGATGCGAAAAAGATGACCAAAGGTGTTTGTCATAACCCTCTCCCTTATCCATAACTCAAGGTCTACTCTTCTCCCAAACCTGAGGGAAAAGCTAGTCTTTTCACGCAAAAAAAGGGCGCCTAGCGCCCTTTTCCTCTCATCATTAGGCTCGTCTTTTAACGCTCGCCCTGACTGATTAAAGCATCAAATCCAAAGAGCGCATACATTTCCCAGTCGTTTCCGACGACTTGACCAACGCCGATACCGGCATTGAGCTTGACCCCTTTTACATCGGCCGTCAGGTCAAGGTTATAGCCATGCGCCTTGATCGAGTCGCGGAGCTTGGGGGCATCGGTATGAAACCAGGCATTTCCGTAGTTAAAGAAGGCCGTAAAATCGAGGCGCTGCAGGTAGACGATGTGCACGAGCTTCGCGAGATCCGGGATGAGTGGAACGGTCCAGGCAAAGTTGAATCTCGCCTGCGTGTCGCCATAGGCAGCCGACGTCAGCGCGCCAGGTCCAAAGATCGGCTGGTTGATCTCGTTCAAACCCCCGCCACTTCCGGGAACGTAGGTGCGGAGCGGACGGTAAGCCTCTTTGAGAAGTTTCCGTCTCGGTCCACGCACACGACTGTAGGACAGGCCCCAGTTTTGTACAGTCTGCCGACCAAAGAGCGAGAGGGGAATGGAAAGATTGGTGCCCACTCCCGTCTGTTCATAATCGTAGTTTTTGTTATCAAACTTGGTCGCGAGATTGCTACTCAGGTAGTAACTCAATGAGCTCCAGAAGAAGCGATGCGATTTGCTCGCCAGGATTCCAGTCTCGCGGATGTAACCCTTCGCGATCTGATTCCAAACCAATTCATCACCAAGATAGGGAATGAGATCCGATTGTTTATAGGACAGGCGAAGGCTCATATCGAGTGCATAGATGTAACGGGCGGCGGAAACCTGAGCGCCGCGTTCATCAAAGTAATATGTCTGGCCGCGGAAGGAGCCGTTCCAGGTCTGCCGGCGGAAGAGATCAAGAGACCAGGTCGTCTCAAAGCGGTTGCTCATGATGTTGAGTTCGATGTTTGGAAAGCGGCTCGATGCACCGTAAAGAGCGATCAACTGCACAGTCTCGTTTTGGAGGTGATCCATCAATGGGACTGAGAGCATACCGTACTGATAACCCAGGGCATCGATACCGATCCATGGGAAAGCAAAGACCGGACGAGCGCGGAACTCGGAAGGCTCGGAGTCCATTTTTGCAGCAAGACCGTTACCGAGCGGAGCCTGAGAGGCAATCTTCTGGGCATCCGCGTCGACCGATGTCGGCGAAGCGGGTTTCCAGGGATTTCTCTGAGCCAGGATCTCTTTGAGAGAAGCCTGCGGATAACGCATCGAGACCTGAAGCGGCGACGTGGGCTCGTCGTGACCGCGGCAGGCGGTCTTTGCTCCAGGGAGTTGATTCGTGCTGTAGATCAAGACTCCGTCCTGACGCCAGAGGCTCATGACGGTTTGGTCTTTCGAGTTGTTGAACAGGCGATCGATCATGTTGCCAAGTAATTGTTCGTCGACACATTGACCTTGGTTATTGAAGCGACGAAGAAAGTGCGAATTGGAATCAGCATAGGCAATCGTCATACCCTGGCGGTTAAAGGCCAGAGAGAGGGCTTTGCCGTGATAGGGATCGACGAATTTACGAGTGGCGAAGGTATTGGCATCCATTACGACGATCTCGTGCTTGTCGCCGAGCAAGGTCTCGGAACTCTTCTGCATCCAGATCTCGGTCAGGAGTTCGTTGCCTTTGCCATCTTTCTCCGTGCGGTTGCCGAGGATACGAAGCGATTCCGGAAAAGTCACTGGCGCCTGGCATTTGATGAGCTTTGGGGAAATGCCTTTGAGCTTGTCAATTTCGGCCCGCGGCACCGAACAGATCTGCTGAACTTCGAGTTTTTCCTCGATCCAGACAAGATTGGTTTTCGTGTACCACATCTCCTGCACGTAACCTGTGCGTTTGAAGAGGCGGCGTTTCTTTTTGCCCTTCTCAATCCAGAAATAACGGAAGACGTCGTAGTTACTGTTCGTGTCTCCGGTCTGATAGACCAGCGAATCATCACGAACGATACGCGGTCCAACCATATCGTCTGGGAGGCTTCGCACTTTTTCTGATGTGTCAGCGGCCGATCCCTTGAATTTGACCTTGGCTTCACTCAACTCATTGCCGTCACGGCTCAGGAGAAAGACGTCATCGTTTCGAGTCTGAAAGAAAAAGCTCGAATTAAAGGTCAAAGCCTGACCGGCATGAAGTCCTTTAGTAGGGGAGGGCTTTGACACCGGAGCATTTTTGATTTTAAGTTCGCTGCCGCTCTCGTAGAGATAGGGGAGATCGGTGCGGCTCTTCCAGTATTTTCCGGCTTCGGATTTATATTCTTCATAAAGTTCGTAACCGGATTTACCGGTCCAGTCCGTGAGCGCCTGGTCCATCGGCATGAATTTATTAAAGGGGACAAAGCTCCAGGGCCAGTACCAGGGCATACTGTAGTCATAAAAATTATTGAGCATCTGCGGCAGGCGAGTGGCGTCGTAGGTACGAAGAATGTAGGAGACAAAAGCCCCTGACACGCCGTAGCCGATGGTCGAGAAGCGAGTGCCATCGTAGAGCGCGTGGAGTTTATCGTAACTCGGCCAGTTGCCGTTCACTGCATAATAACGTTCGATGCCGTATTGAGTATCGGATCCACCGGAGACCGACATCGTTTCAGCCAGACCTTCAATCCACCAGGCCGGCATCCAGGGTAAGTGGATGATGCTACCCGCTGGGCCAAAGATATTATCGAGGTGACGATACATCGTCGAGTGGGTGTATTCATGCCAGGCGAGATCGCGACCGCCGCGAGCCAGCGACTGGAGCTCGATCACATCGGTGATAAAGTTGGCAAAGGATGCATTCGATGTCGTGGATGACATCAGAACGGGCAGAGGCTTATCGCGTTTGGCACCGAGCCAGGTCTCGAGTCTCGGTCTTGCCGCTTCGAGTGATTCGAGAACCACCTTCGCTTCGTTCGGAGCTCTTCTATCATGATAGATGATGAAGTTCTTCGTCTTCAGTTCGTCATAATCGAGATCGCCCTGGTTACGGCCAAAGCCGATCGGTAGGGCGAATGCGCTATGGGCTTGAAGGAATGCAAAGGCGATTGCGACTTTACCGAATACGCGCACGTGCTGCCTCGAGGTCTTGGGGTGTGTCGATACCAAGTGAGGGGCTTTTGGCTTCGGTCACGGCAATGCTCAAACCATTCCCCAGAGCTCTCAATTGTTCGAGGCTCTCGGCGAGTTCAAGCGCATGCTGGGGGAGTGAACAGAATTCCAAAAGGCCTTTTTTGGTAAAAGCATAAACGCCGATGTGCTGCCAGAAAGCTTCAAAGTTTTCCGGGTCTCTATAATAGGGTAAAGGGGAGCGGGAAAAATACATAGCCTTCCCGAGGTCGTTCACCACAGCTTTTACACAATTGGCATTTTCGTACTCTTCCCTATGGTGGTTCCGATAAACCATCGTTCCCATCGGGTCACCATCCTTCTCCATTTTCGTAAGCAGCCCCTTAAGATCCTCGAGATCTACGAAAGGCTCGTCGCCCTGAACGTTCAAAACAAAAGGCTGTTTAAATTTTTTGGCGACTTCCGCACAGCGATCCGTGCCACTTTTATGAGCGACATCGGTCATCTCCACGGGCACAGAATGCTTTTGGCAAACCTGCAAAATATCCTGGTCATCGGTGGCAACAACGACGGTTGCACCGAGTTTGGCAAAGGCTTCAAGGCGCTGATAGACCCGGATGATCATGGGTAATCCGCCGAGGTCGGCCAGAGGTTTGCGAGGGAGACGGGTCGAATGCATGCGCGCGGGGACTACTATAAGCCACTGATTCCATGAGATCATACTATGCTGCTTTCCAAAGTGCTTGAGAGTAGAGGCGTCCAGGGTTTCCCTGACAAAAGGGGGTAGGCTGCTTGCCACTATGATGCTTTCATTGATACTATGTAACTATAATTCTACTTTGGCTGAAAAGCATAAAAAGAATAGCGGGAGTGCTCGAGATGGCCGAGAATGCTGCGCGTAAATATGATGCTGGTGCTGCTGCTTTCTTCGTGGAGACACTCTGCCAGGACGCGGACACCCTTTTGCGTTTTGCTTACGCATTGACCCTAAGCGACGATTGGGCAACTGATCTCGTGTACAAGACTTACAAATCCATCCTTCCAAAGCTCCCGGAGCTTTTGAAAAAAGATGGAACCTTTATCCGTCAGCTGCTTCTCCGTCGTCTTTGGGAGCTGCATCACGAAGAGCCCCGCGAAGGTGCTTCGGCGGACACAGCTCTTTATCCCTTCCTAAAGCCGCTTGATCTCGATACGCGTGCGACTCTCTTCCTCTGTGATGTGGTCGGACTCAGCATCGAAGAAGCGCTCGAAATTACTCCCATGGATCATAACGACCTGAGACGGCACCTCGCCGCAGGCCGAGCACGTTTGCTTGATTTCAGATTTGAGTGAGGAAGTTTTCGAATGGCACAGAACAAAGCAGTCTTGAGCGACGAGGACTTTCTAAGAAGCCACCTTTCTGATTACCTCGACGAAGATCTTTCGGCGCCGAATCGCCAGAAGTTCGACGAAATCGCGACCCGTCTCGGCATGGCCGATATCGCGACCGACTATGGTATCAGACGTGGCCGTCTTCAAATCGAAGCCCAACGTCTCTTTCTTAGCGAAAAGAAAATGCGTGCGATCCACGAACTCGTCGAAGATGATGCGGCTCGCGCCAATCATGAAGCGGCTGAGATCGAGGAAGTCGGCATGTCGGAGATGAAGGGCAACGCCGCTCGCTTTATCGCGATGGCAGCGTTCTTCGCGCTTATCTTCGGCGGTCTCTACTACTTCTTCAAGCCAGTGGCCAAGCCGAGCTTCAACGCGCTCAATTCGCTGATATACGAAGCGGATGTGATGAACGAGAATTCGGAAGGTCGTCTGAACTTTCCAACCGATCGGGTGGAAGAGCTGAACGGCTACTTCGCCAAAGTCCCGGAGCTCGGTTTTGAACCCAAGGCGATGAAGGCTCTTCCTGCTGATTGGAAAGTGGCTGGCGGTAGTCTGATCGACTACGACGGCGCTAAGATCACGGTGACTCAATTCCTCAATACAACGTCGAATGAGAAGCAATACCTCTTCTTCTACGTTGGCAAACTCGAGCAGCTGCCTAAGTCGAATCCAGGTAACTCCAACGGTTTGGTCTATCAATCCTACGGCTCGTCGAATCTCAATGTCATGGCCTGGCAGGCGGAAAAAGACGTTGTGGGCATGCTGATCGGCTACCGCGCTCCCAAAGACCTTGCAGACTTTGCGATGAAAGTCGTCGGTCCCTGATTAATTGGCATCTTAATAATTCTTGATGAATCATGTAAAGTCCTTTGCTGATACCCTCAGCAAAGGACTTTTACGTGTCAAAGCCCAAGAAAATCCTTCTCGTTCAGCTTCGTCAACTCGGCGATATCCTCCTGACTACTCCAAGTTTACGAGAGCTCAAAAAGAGCTGGCCTGATGCCACGATCGATTTTCTTTGCCACCCTATGGGCAAGCTTATCCTCAGCGACAATCCCTATCTCAATCAGATCATCACTTATGAGGACAAAGGCAAATGGCTTGATAAACTCAAGTTCATGAAACGTCTGCGTGCCGAGAAATACGATCTGGTTCTCGATTTTATGTACAACCCGCGCAGCGCTTTTTACAGCTACTGCACAGGTGCCCCAAAGCGTCTGGCCTTTCCCTCGCGTCGCCAGTCCCTCTTCACCGACATCGTGAAACAAAGCCTCAAAGTCGAATACATCGTTCGCGAAAAATTTCGTTATCTTGAGCATCTTGGGCTTGAACCCATGGACATGAGTCTCGATCTTCCGTGGAACGAAAATCACATCAAGCCAACCAAGGATTTTCTTGGTCGTCATCCTCTCTTTGAAAATGCTCCGGTTCGGGTGGCTATCAGCGCGACCCATCGCCGGGCTGAGCGGCAGTGGCCCGTCGAGCGTTATGCAGCGCTTGCCGATAAGCTTGTGCGGGAGAAGAAAGCGGCCATCGTCTGGCTCTGGGGTCCTGGCGAGGAAGACTTTGTGAAAAATGCCATGGCTCTGTGCAAGGAGCCCATGCTTGAGGCACCTAAGACGACCTTTAAGGAGCTTGCGGCCTTTCTGGCAAACTGTGATTTATTTATTGGAAACTCGAACGGACCAAGTCATGTTGCCGTTGCAAATACTCTGAGTTCCTTGCAACTGCATGGAACCACCTACGCTCAGGCCTGGTGTCCGCGAACCAATCTCCATCGGGCCGTACAGGCGGGAGCGAATTTGCCGGAAGGTCGCGGGCCCATCGGCTTGATCCAGCCTCAGGAACTGTGGCATGCTCTCGAAGCTATGTGGCTCGAGGTGGAACGGGTGGCTGATAAAAGACGTAACTTCGGCATCAAGTCAAACTGGACGCAGCGGATCGTTTAAGGATATTTATGCTTATCAATCTCTTCCGAATGGAACGTAGCGACAAAAGCCGATCGAGGAAGTTCCCACTTTTACCGAGGGTCGGGATCGTCATTGATTTCGCGGGCCGTCAGTTTTCCTTTCGCCATGCGCCACTTGTAGAGACTCTTATGAATTTGCTGGAGCGCGGACCCAGTCGATCCAACCTTCAGAAAATTGTGACCGAGCAGCTTTATGAGATTTCCCTGCCCTCGTTGATCCGAAAAAAAACGGTCAATGTGAAAGCTCGGACTATCCATGTGCCGGCAAAAGAGCTAAAAGATCAGTCTCCAATCGACTCATAAAGGTAAGAGGTCGTGACTTTTATGCTACCCTTTCGCGTGTTTGATAAAGAAAAGAAACAAATGTGGCAAGTGATCAACTACCATCCCAGTAGCGATACTGAGGGCAGTTATCTTGCGACCAAAGAAGATGACGATTCGAGCGATGGCGATATGAAAATTATCCCAGCCAACGAATTGGTCTCGTACAAGTTTGTCGATTTCCTTGAGGAAGTTGAGCCTTTCGAGAATTGATAGTTTTGCAAGGGCCGCCAAACCACAGTAAAAGGCGGCCTTCGTAACCCACCTAGTCCACTATCCACTATCAAATTTCTACTCTCCACTATCCAGTAACTTAATTCACTCACTCACAAACAACAGCCGCATTCCCTTTATCGCAAGGGTAAGTCCCTTCCCCAGTCAGCACCAAACTCGCTGAATTCCCCTTAGCATCCAGATTGATCACATCAACCATCGAACCCTTGCGATTTGCAATATCAACCTGAGCATGGTTGCCGCGAGCCACCACGTAAATTGCTGAAATGTGATTCGCATTATCGATCTTCACCTGATTTTTATTGCCTGCCACGAAGATGCAAATCGCTTTCATCGCGCCTTCAAAGGGAACGCTTAGGTCTACAGTTACAACATTTTGATTACCGGTCACTCGGAATGCCAAAGCATCCGTCTTGCTGATCACGATATCTTGCTGAGAGCCACTGATCTTAACCTTCGACTGTTTAACGCCTGTGAGCTTCGAACATGCAAGCTGATCGTCTTTTTCTTCGCCCTGCGTGACGCTGCCGTCAGGCGTGGAGGTGACGCCTGAGTCTTCGCCAGTCGTTTCATTCGTATCAACCGACGAATCGGCGTCGTCCTGGACATTCACGCGATAGGACTGGCCTGTTGCCGAAGCTTCGGAAAATTTATTGTCGCCACAGGCGCTAGTAATGAGAGTGAGGACCACGAGAGAAAGCAGAGATTTATTATTCATCATGTTCAAATACTCCTGGGTGTGGTGACGATATAAAAGGAAAGGCCTCTCTTGAGAGGC